>NZ_JBFUAY010000030.1:0-53481 GCF_056406015.1 Rhizobium sp. P1_E1
GGCCAAGACACTGATCGAACATTTCATCGCCAGACGGCCCGGACGGTTCCTCAGGGTCGATACAACTGCCGAGACCGGGCTTTCCCCATGGCTCGCCGAACAGGGGTTCGCCCATGTCGGCGGCGGAATCACGATGAGAAAGCCGTTGGCCAACGACGCCGCCGATCCGACCGCCACCACCTTTGCCCTCGCCAGCCAGGCACTCGGCTGATCCGGAGATCTCCATGTACAGCAATTCCCTCATCGAACTCGATCGCGCCCACCTCATCCATCCGGTCGCCTCCTACCGCGGCCATGAAAAGCTTGGCGTGCGCGTGCTCGCCTCTGCCAAAGGCGCGACGGTCACCGACGCATCGGGCAAGCAACTGATCGACGGCTTCGCCGGCCTCTGGTGCGTCAATGCCGGTTACGGCCACGAAAGCATCGTCGAGGCGGCGGCCCGGCAGATGCGGGAACTCCCCTATGCGACGGCCTATTTCGGCCTCGGCTCGGAGCCCGCGATCCGGCTTGCCGGCGAACTCGCCGACCGTGCGCCGGGCGATCTCAACCACGTCTATTTCACCCTTGGCGGCTCCGATGCGGTGGACAGCACGATCCGCTTCATACGCTACTACTGGAATGCCCGTGGAAAGCCTGAGCGCGATCAATTCATCTCGGTCGAACAGGGCTATCATGGCTCCTCGACGGTCGGCGCGGGCTTGACGGCGCTGCCCGCCTTCCATGCCGGCTTCGGCGTTCCCTTCGACTGGCAGCATAAAATTCCGTCTCACTACGCCTATCGCAACCCGGCGGGCGATAATCCGCAGGCGATCATCGACGCCTCGCTTGCGGCGCTGAAAAGCAAGGTGGAGGCGATCGGGCCGGAACGAGTCGCCGCTTTCTACGTCGAGCCGATCCAGGGCTCGGGCGGCGTTCTGGTGCCGCCGACAGGCTGGATGAAGGCCATGCGCGAATTCTGCCGCGCGCATGACATCCTATTCGTCGCGGACGAGGTGATCACCGGCTTTGGCCGCACCGGCCCGCTGTTTGCCTGCAGCGAGGATGAAGTCGTGCCCGATTTCATGACGACCGCCAAGGGCCTGACCTCCGGCTACGTCCCCATGGGCGCCGTCTTCATGGCCGATCACGTCTATGAAACGATTGCCGAGGGTGCGGGTGCTGCCGCTGTCGGCCATGGTTACACCTATTCGGCCCATCCCGTCAGCGCCGCGGTCGGCCTCGAAGTCCTGAGGCTCTACGAAAACGGCCTTCTCGAAAACGGCGTCAGGGCCGGCGCGCGGCTGATGCAGGGCCTGGAGTCGCTGAGGGATCATCCGCTGGTGGGCGACGTCCGTGGCCGCGGCATGCTCGCCGCCGTCGAGCTTGTGGTCGACAAAGTCAACAAGACGCCGTTGCCTGCATCCGCCGAACCCGCCCGCCGCATCTTCGATCGCGCCTGGGAGAACGGCCTCGTCATCCGCGCCTTCGGCAATGGCGTGCTTGGCTATGCTCCACCGCTCTGCTGCACCGAAACGGAGATAGACGCGATCGTCGAGCGCACCCGCATCACCCTGGACGAGACGCTGGAGGACCCGGATGTGCGTCGGGCGCTGCGGGCCTGAGAATACCGCGAAACGGTCAGATTCGGTATTTTGTGCCGCCTCATGGCGCCTATTCGGCGAATCCGGTGCGGTGCAGGTGACACACTGAAATCAACGAAAGGCCTGGATCCCGGCACATGCGGGCCTTCCATATAAGAGCGGGACAATGACCCCGCCGGCGGAACAGAATTTTCTTCTTCGAGAACCGCGCTCCCACCGGAGCCGAACACTGGGGAATTCACGTGAGCAAGAGCCTTCCGGAATTCAAATATATGACCTTCGATGTTGTCGGCACGCTCATCGACTTCGAAGGCGGCCTCAAGACCTGCCTCGCCGAGATCGCGACCGAGGCGGGAACTGAAATCGACGGCGAGCAGGCGCTTGGCCTCTACCGTGCAGCCCGCTACTCCAAGGATGCCGACCTCTTTCCCGACGATCTCGTGCGCGTCTACCTGGCGATCGCCCCGAAGCTCGGCTTGCCCGCCGATCAAAAATATGGCGAACGGCTTCGGGATTCGGCGAAGGGCTGGAAGGGTTTCGCAGACAGCGCCGCAGCGCTGGCCAGTCTTGCGAAGGATTACCGCCTCGTTGCGATGACCAATGCCCGCCGCTGGGCATTCGATTTCTTCGAGAAAGAGCTCGGCAATCCCTTTTATGCCGCCTTCACGGCGGATGATACGGGGACCGAGAAACCCGATCCCGCCTTCTTCGAGAGGGTGTTCGACTACGTCGCCTCGGAAGGACATTCGAAGGACGACATCCTGCATGTCGCCCAGAGCCAGTACCACGATATCGGGATTTCCAGGAAACTCGGGCTGACCAATTGCTGGATCGAGCGGCGACATGCTGAGAAGGGTTACGGCGGCACGATCGAACCGGCCGAGTTCACCAAACCCGATTACCATTTCACCTCGATGGCCGGCCTTGCTGATGCCGCGGCCGCCGCGCGCGCCTGACTTTGAAAGCAGATCGGGCCCGCCCGTAACGGGCAGCCCGCCACACAAGAAAAAAGGGGAATGAGATGAACGACAAAATCACCAACTGGACCAGATCCGACGATGCCATGGTCGAAACCGCCATCCGTCGTGGCGCCACTCGTCGCGAGTTGCTGCATATGATGCTCGCGGGCGGCGTGGCGATATCAGCCGGCGGGCTCGTGCTTGGCCGCGCCGGCAAGGCGCTCGCCGCAACGCCTGTTTCCGGCGGCACGCTCAAGGCGGCCGGCTGGTCGTCCTCCACGGCCGATACGCTGGACCCCGCCAAGGCGTCGCTCTCTACCGACTATGTCCGGTGCTGCTCCTTCTATAACCGCCTCACCTTCCTCGACAAATCAGGCACGCCGCAGATGGAGCTCGCCGAAGCGATCGAGTCCAAGGATGCGAAGACCTGGACGGTCAAGCTGAAGAACGGCGTTACCTTCCATGACGGCAAGCCGCTGACCGCCGATGACGTGGTTTTCTCGCTGAAGCGCCATCTCGACCCGTCCGTCGGCTCGAAGGTCGCCAAGATCGCCGCCCAGATGACCGGCTTCAAGGCCGTGGACAAGCAGACCGTCGAGATCACGCTCGCCAGCCCGAACGCCGACCTGCCGACCATACTGTCGATGCATCACTTCATGATCGTTTCCGACGGCACGACCGATTTCACCAAGGCCAACGGCACCGGCGCTTTCGTCAAGGAAGTCTTCGAGCCGGGCGTTCGTTCGGTCGGGATCAAGAACAAGAATTACTGGAAATCCGGCCCGAACGTCGATTCCTTCGAATACTTCGCCATCAGCGACGACAATGCCCGTGTCAACGCCCTGCTTGCGGGCGACATCCATCTCGCGGCCGCGATAAATCCCCGTTCCATGCGCCTCGTCGAGGCCCAGGGCGACGGCTTCACCTTGTCGAAGACGACGTCCGGCAACTATACCAATCTCAACATGCGACTGGATATGGAGCCCGGCAACAAGCGGGACTTCATCGAGGGCATGAAGTATCTCGTCAACCGCGAACAGATCGTCAAATCGGCGCTGCGCGGTCTCGGTGAGGTCGGCAACGATCAACCCGTTTCGCCTGCGAACTTCTATCATGACGCAAACCTGAAAGCGCGGGCTTTCGATCCTGAGAAGGCGAAGTTCCACTTCGATAAGGCCGGCGTCCTCGGCCAATCCATTCCGATCATCGCTTCCGATGCGGCGAGCTCGTCGATCGACATGGCCATGATCATCCAGGCCGCCGGCGCCGAAATCGGCATGAAGCTCGATGTCCAGCGAGTGCCATCTGATGGTTACTGGGACAATTACTGGCTCAAGGCGCCGATCCACTTCGGCAATATCAACCCGCGACCGACCCCTGATATCCTCTTCTCCCTGCTCTATACCTCGGACGCTCCGTGGAACGAAAGCCAGTACAAGTCGGAGAAGTTCGACAAGATGCTGATCGAGGCGCGCGGGTCTCTCGATCAAGAGAAGCGCAAAGCGATCTACAACGAGATGCAGAGCATGATCGCCCAGGAAGCCGGCACTATCATTCCGGCCTATATCTCGAACGTCGATGCCACGACGGCCAAGCTCAAGGGCCTGGAAGCCAACCCGCTCGGCGGCCAGATGGGATACGCCTTCGCGGAATATGTCTGGCTTGAAGCCTGATAAAGCAAAGGAGACCGGGGCTGCAGCCGCGCCCCGGCTCTTCCATCTGCATTGGTGGAACTCAACTCGAACGCACAAAGGGAAGACGCCCGTGAATAGCCAGGTCTTATCCCTTGTACTGAGCAGATTGTTCGTCGCCTTGATCACCCTGGTGATCGTCTCCTTTGCCGTCTTCTTCGCGACGACGCTGTTGCCCGGAGATACGGCGACGATCCTGCTCGGCCAAGCCGCCACGCCGGAAGCTGTCGAAGGCCTGCGCAAGGCCATGCATCTCGACGAACCAGCGCTCTTTCGTTTCCTGCGCTGGTTAGTCGGGCTGCTGCAGGGCGACCTCGGCACCTCCTATGCCAACGAAATGCCGATCGCCGCTCTCATTGCCGGTCGCTTCGTCAACACGCTGAAACTTGCCGGCGTCACCGCGCTTTTCTCCGTGCCGATCGCGCTCACGCTCGGGATCACTGCGGCGATGCTGCGCGGCACCCTTTACGATCGGATTGTCACGGTGATCACGATCGGCGTCATCTCCGTACCGGAGTTCATGGTCGCGACCTCCGCCGCGCTCATCTTCGCCGTCTACCTGAAATGGCTGCCGGCGCTTTCTTTCGCCAATGAGGTCCATAGTATGACCGACCTGTTGCGCGTCTATGCCATGCCGGTGATCACCCTCACCTTCGTCGTCTCGGCCCAGATGATCCGCATGACGCGCGCAGCTGTTATCGAGACGCTCAACACGCCCTATGTCGAGATGGCATTGCTCAAAGGCGCCTCCCGGCCGCGCATTGTGTTTCGCCATGCACTGCCCAATGCGCTCGGCCCGATCGTCAATGCCGTTGCGCTTTCGCTGTCCTATCTGCTCGGAGGCGTCATCATCGTCGAGACCATTTTCAACTACCCCGGTATCGCCAAGCTGATGCTGGATGCCGTCGCCACCCGCGACCTGCCGCTGATCCAGAGCTGCGCGATGATCTTCTGCCTTGGCTACCTGCTGCTGATCACCATCGCCGATATCATCGCCATCCTTTCCAACCCGAGGCTCCGATGACCATGACCCGTTCCGAAACCGCTTCCGGCCGGCTGTCCGGAACCCGGTTTGGCTATCGCTTCAACATCGTCGGCGCGATCGGCCTTACCATCATCCTCGCGTGGGCGCTCGTCGCGATCTTTGCGCCGTTGATAATCCCCTACCCCGTCGGCGAGATCGTCGATCTCGACTATTTCGGCCCGATGAGCCGGGAACTCTGGTTCGGCTCCGATTATCTCGGCCGCGACATGCTCTCGCGAATTCTGATGGGCGCGCGCTATACGGTCGGCATCTCGCTAGCGGCGGTGACGATCGCCTGCTTCAGCGGCGTCGTGCTCGGCATGATCGCAGCGGTCGCCGGCGGCTGGCTGGACACGATCCTCAGCCGCTTCCTCGACGCTCTCAACTCCATCCCGAGCAAGCTGTTCGGTCTGGTGGTTGTCGCTGCCGTCGGCTCCTCGGTCCCTGTTCTGATAATGACGCTGTCGGTCATCTACATCCCCGGCGCCTACCGCTTCGCCCGGGCGCTCGCCRTCAACATCAATGCGATGGATTTTATCACGGTCGCGCGCATCCGTGGCGAAAGCACCCTCTATCTCATTCGCTCGGAAATCCTGCCCAACATCGTCGGGCCGGTTCTTGCCGATCTCGGCATCCGCTTCGTCTTCATCGTTTTGCTGCTCTCCGGGCTTTCCTTCCTCGGCCTTGGCGTCCAGCCGCCCTATGCCGATTGGGGTGCGCTGGTGCGCGAGAATATCGGCGGCCTGCCGTTTGGTGCGCCGGCGGTGATGTTTCCCTCGCTTGCCATCGCCAGCCTGACGATCAGCGTCAACCTGCTGATAGACAATCTGCCGCAGAAAATTCGCGACCGGAGCACGTCATGAGCAATTTCATAGAAATCCGTGACCTGAAGGTCGAGGCCACCACCGATTCCGGTCGCCGCGTCGAGATCATCAAGGGTGTCAGCCTCGATGTTGCCGAGGGCGAGATCGTCGCGCTGATCGGGGAGAGCGGCTCGGGCAAGACAACGATCGCCCTGACCCTCATGGGCCATACCCGCGCGGGCTGTCGCATCTCCGGCGGCAGCGTTTCGGTCGGCGGCAAGGACATGGTCAGGCTCAGCGAGAAGCAGCGCGCCAAGGTGCGCGGCACCGAAGTCGCCTATGTCCCGCAATCGGCGGCCGCCGCCTTCAATCCCGCCACATCGATCATGGACCAGGTGATCGAAGTCACGCGTATTCATCAGCTGATGTCGCCGGACGATGCGCGTGCCCGGGCAGTCGAGCTCTTCCGGGCGCTGTCGCTGCCGGAACCCGAGACGATCGGCAGCCGTTATCCGCATCAGGTTTCCGGTGGCCAGCTGCAGCGTCTGGCCGCCGCCATGGCGCTGATCGGCGACCCGACCCTCGTCATCTTTGACGAGCCGACGACGGCGCTCGACGTGACGACCCAGATCGAAGTGCTGCGTGCTTTCAAGTCGGTGATGAAGAAGGGCGGCATATCAGGCGTTTATGTCTCGCACGACCTTGCCGTCGTCGCGCAGATCGCCGACCGCATCGTGGTCTTGAAAGGCGGAGAGACCCAGGAAACCGGCACCACCGAAGAGATCCTCAACAACGCGAAGCACCCCTATACCAGGGAGCTGCTTGCAGCCTTCGAACCGAAACCGCGCGGCGCAGCTGGCCCCGCCGAACCCGCGACGGCTCCACTGCTGAGGATCGAAGATCTCGTAGCCGGCTATGGACAGCGTCAGGCTGACGGCCTGCCGCTCGTTCGCGCGGTCGAGCACGTGAGCCTGAAGGTGGAAAAAGGCCGTAATCTCGGCATCATCGGAGAATCCGGTTGCGGCAAGTCGACGCTCGCCCGCACCATCGCCGGCATCCTGCCGGCCGCGGTCGGCAAGATCGTCTTCGACGGCACGGAACTGCGTCGCAGCGCTCGCGAGCGCTCGCGCGACCAGTTGCGCGAGATGCAGATCGTTTTCCAATATGCCGATACCGCACTCAACCCGGCGAAATCGGTTGAGGAGATCCTCGACAGGCCCTTGGTCTTTTACCACGGCATGGATCGAAAGATGCGGAACGCCCGGATCGATCAACTGCTCGACATGGTGCGCCTGCCTCGCAATCTGCGTCATCACCGGCCGGGAGAGCTCTCGGGCGGACAGAAACAGCGCGTCAACTTCGCCCGGGCGCTCGCCGCCGATCCGAAGCTGATCCTCTGCGACGAGATCACCTCGGCGCTCGACACGGTGGTCGCCGCAGCGGTCATCGACCTGCTCAAGGAATTGCAGCGCGAACTCGGCCTCTCCTATATCTTCATCAGCCACGACCTCTCGGTGGTGGAGGCGATCTGCGACGAGATCGTCGTGATGTATGGARGCCGTAAGGTCGAGGAAATCACATCCTCGACAGTGAAGACGCCGCAACATCCCTATTCGCAGCTGCTCTTCTCGTCGGTGCCGACGCTCGATCCGGCCTGGCTCGATGGGCTCCAGCAGGATCCGGAACTGGTGCGGGCCTATTGCCGGCACTGACCGCCGATTCCAGGTGTTACCGCGCTGCCCTCCTCGAAACCACAAGCAAGACGCTTGCCAGACCCGGCGCGCACCCGGGCAGGTCATGTTGAAAAGCCTGGGCTCCACGGCACAAGATCTGCAAGTGGCAGCGAATATGGCTTCGGAAAGAAAGCCCGAAATTCTGTCGCAAGTCCTTCCAACCAGTATGAAGCTTTAATTATAGGGAGAACAACCTGCGACAGAGAATCGGCATCTGCGCAGGACCGATTAGATCGGAGAGATGCAACGGGTGAGGTCGGTCTGGAACCCTGAGAGATTGCGTTGGGACGCTCGGCCAAGGGGAGTTTGCGGATCAGGAGCGGGGCCCGGCCGCGGTCCTTCTCGCCGGCTAAAGCGGAAACAAGGTGGTAAGCGGCATGTGGGCTTTGACGATCGGCGATTTCAGGACGACGAAGCTGAAATACTTATCGATACCGACGTCCAGGTCGGTAAGCCGCTCCATGATCGTCTGATATTCGTCGATGCCGGCGGTGACGAATTTCAGCAGATAATCGTAGCCGCCCGAAACCAGATGACATTCGATCACCTGATCGACCTTCTCGATCGCCGCCAGGAAGCGGGCGAAGTCGATTTGCCGGTGGTTCTTCAGGGTGATCTCGGTAAACACCGTCAGCGTCTGCCCGAGTTTGCTGACGTTGATCTGGGCCGAATAGCCTTCGATATAGCCTTCCGACTGCAGCTTCTTCACCCGCATCAAGCAGGGGCTAGGCGACAGATTGACCAGTTCGGCGAGCTCCACATTGGTGACGCGGCCATTCTTCTGCAGTTCGTAGAGAATTTTTACGTCGATCCGGTCGAGTTTCATCTCACACGGCCCTCACTTGCTCGAGATCGCCAATGACGCAGCAGATTATGCTGCCGTATTCCCGACATCGACCTTAACACATAAGTCAGACGTGTCGACCGCGTTGCGGGACAGGCCGAAGCACAAACCGCTGCTGGCATCCTGCCAAGACGGAATCTTCTGCTGTCACCAACCGATCTCCAGCAAAGCCGTAGCTTTGGATCCGCTAGACTACGCCTGAAACGGAGACTGTCCCATGCCCGCACCGCTCAATCGCGTCGCCACCACGCCGGAACTTCCTTCCACCGCCGATGTGGTGGTAATCGGCGGCGGCATCGTCGGCGTTTTTGCGGCCTATTATCTCACCCGGCGCGGATTGAAGGTCGCCCTCGTCGAGAAGGGCCTCATCGGCGCCGAACAATCGAGCCGCAACTGGGGCTGGTGCCGCCAGCAGAACCGCGACGCCCGCGAACTGCCGATGTCGACGAAGAGCCTCGATTTGTGGGAGCGCTTCGCCACTGAGACCGGTGAGGATACGGGCTTCCGTCGCTGCGGTCTCTTCTATCTCAGCAATAGCGACGATGAACTGTCCGGCTGGGCACGCTGGCGCGATTTCGCCCGCTCGGTCGGCGTCACGACGCACATGCTGAGCAGCGCCGAAGCGACCGAACGCGGGCGTGCCACCGGCGCCTCATGGAAGGGCGGGGTGTTTTCACCGACCGACGGCATCGCCGATCCGGCGAGTGCTGCGCCGGCCGTTGCACGTGCGATTCTGACACTCGGCGGCACGGTGCATCAGTCCTGTGCGGCCCGCGGCATCGACATCGAAGGCGGCAGGCTCTCGGGCGTCGTCACGGAACATGGCACGATCCGCACGAAAATCGCGATCCTTGCCGGCGGCGCCTGGGCCTCCTCCTTCTGCCGCCAGCTCGGCATTCGGTTTCCGCAAGCCTCGGTGCGCTCCTCGATCCTCTCCGTGTCCCCAGGAGCAAGCGGCCTGCCGGACGCGCTGCACACATCTGCGGTCTCCGTTACGCGTCGCGGCGATGGCGGCTACACATTGGCGATCAGTGGTGGCGGGCGTGTCGACTTGACGCCGCAGCAATTCCGTTACGCGCCTCAATTTCTGCCAATGTTCGTCCGGCGTTGGAGAAGCCTCGCGCTAGGCGGATTGGAGGGATTCAGGTCTGGGCACGAAACCCTGGCGCGATGGCGATTGGACGCACCCACTCCGATGGAACGAATGCGCATCCTCGATCCGAAGGTCGACCAAAGAACAATTCGGCTTACCCATTCGCGCGCGCTTGAACTCCTGCCTGCCCTGAGGAACACAAATGTCAGTGCCGTCTGGGCCGGTTATGTGGATAGCACCCCCGATGGGGTGCCGGGAATCGGTGAGATCACCACCGTTCCAGGCTTCATTCTCGCCGCCGGTTTCAGCGGCCACGGCTTCGGAATCGGTCCCGGCGCCGGTCATCTGATCGCCGATATCGCCACCGGTGACACGCCGATCGTCGATCCCCGGCCTTATCACCCGGAGCGGTTCCAGAGATCGGCCTGGGGCAAAGTCGCCGACTTCTGAAGGTGGAATGGCTCGCAGGCATTCGACCATGGCGTGCCGCAAGCCGGTGTCCTCAAGGTAAGACACGCCGCCCTAGCGGACGAGAATGCGAAATTTCCGGCATGTAAAGGCCCTCGGATAGGGGAACGAATTTCCGGACGTTCTAGCGTCGGCGCTGTAATGCTTTGAATTGCTGCTTAAATTTTGGCGCGGCACGCAGAGTGACGACATGGTGTTGCATCGTTTTGGCAATCATCGACATTCGGTATTAAGTTCTGCGTGGGGATGCAGGATAGGCGGATTACGCCGGCTCGGTCCGCCTAGCATCGAGGGGTCAATGAACTGCCCGAAAAGGAATAGCTTTCATGAACCTCTTTGCTCCAGATCTGAAGGCCGAAACCAAGGGCGAGGAATTGTGGGAGCGCGTCCGCGCCCAATACCCTGCCCAGGAACCGCTCCTGAATTTGAACAACGCTGCCGTCAGCCCGCCAACGATAGCGGTACAGGAGGCCACGATTGACGCCTATCGCTTCATCAGCCGCAATCCTGACTATAACATGTGGAGCAACCTCGATGCTGCGCTGCCCGGTATCAAGCGTGATTTGGCCGAGTTGATAGATTGCACGCCAGACGAGATTGCGCTCAACCGGAATTCCTCGGAAGGACTTTCAGCGGCGATTTTTGGAATACCGCTGACCAAGGGCGACCAGGTGTTGATCTCGAACTGGGACTATCCGAGCGTCCGTGCCGGATGGCTGCAACGGCATCACCGCGACGGAATCGAGGTCGTGAACTGCGCCTTCGATATCATGGACAGCGACGAGGATATCATTGATGCCTATGTGGAAGCGATGACGCCCCGGACTTGCGTCCTGCAACTGACGCATATGTATCACTGGAATGGACGCGTTCTTCCCATCGAGCGACTCTGCCGGATCGCGCGGGAGCGCAACATCATCACGATAGTCGATGGCGCCCAGACGTTCGCTCAAATGCCGGTCAGTTTTCGGCAACTGGATTGCGATTTCTTTATCACGAGCCTTCACAAATGGCTCGGCGCACCTGTCGGCAACGGAATGCTGATCGTCAACCGACGCCAGATCGACCGAACTTGGCCTCTGCTGGCGCCCTTCGACCAACCCGCAATGAACATAGACAAGTTCGATCACTGGAATCTGGGTACCTATAATTCCGCAATTCAGGCCGGAATTAAACCGGCGATCCAATTCCATCGGGAAATCGGCGCAGACAGGATGCACGTCCGACTGCGCGAACTCACTCGACACTGGGTCGGTCAGGCTCGCGACATTCCCGGCTTCAGGCTTCACACGCGGACCGACACTGAGAGCCTAGGTGCAATATGCCTGTTTTCAATCGACAACACCGACATGAAAAAACTGGAGAACACTCTTCGAGAGAAATACCAAATCCACACGAAATATCGCCAAGTCGAGCATGTCGAAGGTCTGCGGGTTTCGCCGCATATATATATGCTGAAGAGTGACCTTGACATGTTCGTCAGCGCGCTCAGAAATGCGTTGGCTTGAACCGGAAGCCCGTTCCTGAAGATAGAGGCGCCGGCATCGACACCTCTCAGCCAGCAAAGATAACGTCCTCAGGAGACCAGGGATATCGTGCCGGGGATCGGCGAGATCGCCATCTTGCCCGAAAATGCGGCTCGGCCAGCCCCACTCGAACCTCGAACTGCGGCAGAAATGATCACTGTCCGGATCGCTGCATAGACCCATCATCTCGCGTTGGCGTGAACCAGCCACCGAGCGTTTCCTCCAATCCGTCCGTATTGTTCTCTTCGCCGATCCAAGCAATGCAAGCGTCGGGACGGATCAGCATCGAGGGGCCCCGATCGACGGCGACGCAACGTATCCTCTGCTTGCTGGCTGCAACGAGCCTGGACGCCGTCCGCTCAGGCGAGGCGTCGAGAAGAACGCCCATGCCATCCTGCATCAGATCATAGAGCGAGACGGCGGCATCGCCGTCGCTAATCGACCTGTCGCCGATCAGCCGCCCGACCTCGTCCAGCTCCGAGCCGAGATCGTAGCGGGTGGAAAGGCCGCTCATCATCTCGCCGATGAACCGGTTGACGTTGTCGAATTGCATGAGGTTCGCCACGATGTCCCGCATCGCACCCGCCTGTGGATCGGGCCGCAGGATGGCGACCTGGGCACGGGTGTTGGCTAGAACGGCTTCGGCGACGGGTCGCCGCTCGGCCGTGTAGGTATCGAGCAGGCTTTCCGGCATGTCGCCGCGAATGACCGCCGCGAGCTTCCAGCCGAGATTTGCAGCATCCACCAGCCCGAGGCTCAAGCCCTGACCACCAAACGGCGAATGGACATGCGCCGCATCGCCGGCAAGCAGCACCCTGCCGCGGCGGTAGCTATCGGCAAGCCGGGTGTTGTCAGTCCATCGGCTGCCGCTTTCGAGCGCTTTCACGCGGACATCCGTGCCGCTGATGCGGCGCAGTACGGCTTCGATCTCCTCAGCTGTGACCGGCGCTTGCCGATCTTCAGGCGGACCGCTGAAGTCGAGCATGAACAGTCGACCGGGGAAGGGCCAGTAGGAAAATACGCCACCCGATGTGCGATTCCAGCCAATCGGCAGCAGGCGTTCGGGATGATCGATCTCGGCGACGGCCTGGTAGAACGTCAGGCTTGGGGCTGTGCCGGGGAACTCAAAGCCGGCCATCTTGCGGATGAGGCTACGCCCGCCGTCGCATCCAACGAGGTAGGAGCAGCCGATTTGGCCTGCGCCTGTCGGAGCTCTCAACTCCACGTCAATGCCGTCCGCCTGCTGCACGAAGCCGGTAACGTCAAAGGCGCGGCGCACCTCGATCCCAAGAGCGCGGGCGCGATCGGCCAGCATGGCTTCGAGGCTAGGTTGATCCACTGCGTGAGCACGCCGTTCCGGCTCTTTCTGCGCGTCCTTTCGGATAAGAGGCAGGCCAGCGAAATGACCGCTGAATTTGGACGACCGGCCACGCAGCTCCGCCCCGGCCTGCTCGGCGAACTGCTTCATCGCCGCGAGGCTCTGCGCTTCCGCGGCGGCGATGGCCGCAGCCATCCCACGACGCTGGAGTGCCTCGCTTCCAAGCGGCCCGAGCGACATTGCCTTCATGGCCATACTGGCCGACGCCAGACGCTCCAGCACGAGGACGCGCACGCCTGACAAAGTCAGCTCGATGGCGGTCAGGAGTCCGACCGGTCCTGCGCCCACAACAACAACATCAACTTGTTTTTCCATCTCACATTCCATATACTGGATATCAATATGTACTCAGTACATAAATAAATGCGCAATCAGAGACAACATGTCAATGCCATCGGACTCAATGCCACCGGACCGGCGATCCCGTAAGCGCCTCGCCACGCGACAAGGCATCTCCAACGTCGCCACGCGCCTCTTCCTGGAGCGGGGCTTCGATCATGTGACGGTCGATGAGATCGCGGCAGCCGCCGATGTCGGACGGATGACGGTGTTCAATCACTTTCCCCGCAAGGAGGACATGTTCTTCGATCGCGACGAGGAGGGTCGCGAGATGCTGCGCGAAGCTCTGCGGCAGCGCCATCCCAGCGTCTCTCCGATCGAGACGTTACGTCTGCTCGCTCATCATCTGGTTGCGGAGGAGAGCCCTTACCTCCGATTTACTGCTAGGAGCCAAAGCTTCATCGAGACGATCGAGGCCAGCGACACCCTCAAGGCTCGGGCGAGGGCAATTCGCGACGAGATCGCCCACGTCGTCGCGGTGGCGCTATCCGAAGGCGTCGGCCGAAAACCTGATGATCCTGATGCCCATCTGGCGGCCGGTATTCTCCTGGCGACGTGGACCGTGGGCTTTATCCAGGCTCACCGGACCTTTCGGCAGAGGCAAGATACAGAGGAAGCAAAAGCCGTCTTTCTCGCCGCTGTAGATAAGGGAACTACCGGCCTGAACGCTGCTCTGGCAGGCACACCTTATGCCTGAGCAATCACCCTCTGGTGGGGCCGGAATGCCCGTCTCCGCAATGTTGAGGTCTTCCGGGCGGATGCCGCAAGTGCGCGCCGCGCTTTGGCTCAATTGCGGCGGAAACGGCAGCGAACACCGCCGTCGATACGGAAGCCGCCGTCGCTGATGCCACCCTCGAAGAGGTTAGGCTAACTTCGGTTCTCCAAGCGGTTTGTTTTGCGCCACTCTTCGTACTCTCCGCGGGCATCGTCATGCAGCGGATAGTAGCGCTGTAACGACCCGCCCTCCATAAGCTTCACTCGGGAGAACTCCTCCCAATCGTGATGCTTTTGCGACTCTTCGATTACCTTCGAGGCCATTGCGACTGGAAGCACCACCACCCCGTCGTCGTCGGCGACGATGATGTCTCCGGGGATGACCGTGACACCGCCGCAGGCAATCGGAACGTTGACGGCATTGGGATAGATGCTGGTCTGCACATGGTAGTTGGGAGTCCAGCCACGCAGCCATAGGGGGAGATCTAGCTTGTCGACATTGGGCCGATCGCGCATGCACCCGTCGATTACGATGCCAGCGCCGCCTCTGCCTTTAAAATACGTCGACATCATATCGCCAAAGACACCCGAGCTCATGTCGCCGCGCGCGTCGACCACGACCACATCGCCCTCCTGCGCGTGATAGAGCACGTGCCTGTGCAACTGCGTCTCCGGATCGGCATATTCTCCCTCGGTGAAGAGGTCCGGCCGCTGCGGCATGAACTGGAGAGTCAGCGCCGGCCCGACAATCGACTTCCCGCGGTTCTGCGGCACGGGACCGACCATGTGCGGATTGCGGAAGCCCATGTGGCCAAGCGTGCCGGCAACCGTCGCGGCGCCGATTTCCTTCAGTGCGTCGATCAGCTCTTTGGGCGGTCGCGTAATGTCGGGAGTATGGGTCATTTTAGACTCCGGTGGATGAACTACCAGTTCGTAACAGAACCGTCGCGGCGCTTCAGGTGAGGCGCTTCCCAGAAACGAAAGCTCTCGGCCTTGACCGCCTCTTCGTTGACCTCGACGCCGAGCCCCGGCAGATCGCTGACCGGATAGTCGGGGCCGTCGAGCCGTGGTTGCACGGGGAAGAAGTCGGAATTGTCGAAGCCCAGCTTTGTTTCGGGCACCCTGGTCTCGAGCCAGGCGAAATTCGGCACCGCGGCGGCGAGATGGATGGTCGCGGCCGTGCAGATTGGGCCAAGGGGATTGTGCGGCATCAGGTCCACATAGTGCGCCTCGCTCCAGCCAGCTACCTTCATCGCTTCAGTGAGCCCGCCAACATTGCAAACATCGAGCCGGTTGAACTGATGGATGCCGCGCTCGATGTAGGGCAGGAACTGCCACTTGCTGGCAAATTCCTCGCCGATGGCAAACGGGATGTCGGTCATCGTGCGCAGGGATTCGTAGGCCTCCGGTGTCTCGTCTCGTATCGGCTCCTCGAGGAAATCAAGCACGCCACGGCCGAGCTTGTTGCAGAAGCTCGCCGCCTCTGCCACCGAAAGCCGATGATGATAGTCGATGCCGAGGACGACGTCGTCGCCCAGCGCCTCGCGCGCCTTGTTCAGCATGCTTGCTGTAGCGCCGATCGATTCGCGCGGCTCAAAGATGTCCTTGCTGTTTTGCCCGATGGGAAAGAAGCGGATCGTCTGCCACCCCTGTGCGCGTAGTTCGCGGGCTCGTTCGATGGCAACATCGCCCTCGGCCTCGTCACCGGTCGAGGCGAAGGTAGGAATGCGGTCGCGCTGCTTGCCGCCCAACAGATCGTAGGCCGGCACCCCCAGCGCCTTGCCCTTGATGTCATGAAGGGCAATGTCGATGGCGGAAATTGCCGCCTGCAGAACGCGCCCGCCTTCGAAGTATTGGCTGCGATAAACTTCTTGCCAGATCCGACCAATCTGCATCGGGTCGCGGCCGATGAGAAACTCGCGATAGTGCTCGATCGCGCCGGCCACGGCCTTCTCGCGACCGCTCAAGCCGCTCTCGCCCCATCCGAAGATGCCGTTGTCGGTCTCGACCTTGACGAGCATCTGGTTGCGCGTTCCTACCCATACTGGATAGGGCTTGATCGCGGTGATTTTAAGCTTCGTAGTCATCCCCACCCTCGTTCCAGACGCATCGGCTCTGTCTCAGTTGGCCTTGAGGGCCATTTCTGTTTCGCCGTCGAACAGATGCATCCGCTCCTGGTCAAACTCGAGCCAAATCGGCTCGTCGGGCGCAACGGCAATGGTCGGCGGCACGCTGACGTTGACGATGGCGCCAGACAGGAACGCCTGTACGAAGGTGACGTCGCCGGTCGGCTCCACCGTGTAGGCCTTGGCAGGAATGCTTCCTGGCACCGCACTCTTATGCAGCTTGATCGTCGAGTGACGTGCGCCGAGCACGACTTTCTTGGTGGTTGCCCTCGCGACCTTCTGGGCGTTGTGTGGCGAGAGCTCGAGGCGCCAGCCCTCCGCGCTGGTCAACACTGTATTGCCGCTTGCCGTTGATGCCTCCAGCGGAACAAGGCTCATCGCCGGGCTGCCRATGAAGCTGGCGACGAACATGTTCACCGGATGGGCAAAGACCTGCGCCGGTGAATCGTATTGCTGCAGGTAGCCGCCGTTCATCACCGCCATCCTGTCGGCCATGGTCACAGCTTCGAGTTGGTCGTGCGTCACATAGATGATCGTTGCCTTGAGGTCCTGGTGGAAGCGCTTGATCTCCGACCGCATCTGCACGCGCAGCTTCGCGTCGAGGTTGGAGAGTGGTTCGTCCATCAGGAATACCGCCGGATCTCGAACGAGGGCGCGGCCCAAGGCCACACGCTGCTGTTGCCCGCCCGAAAGTTCGCGCGGCTTGCGCTCGAGCAGTTGCGTCATGTCGAGCACTCGCGCTGCTTCCTTGACCTTCCTGTCGATCTCGTCCCTTGGCAGTTTGCGCATCTGCAGCGGGAACGCCAGGTTTTTATAGACCGATTTTTGCGGATAGAGCGCGTAATTCTGGAACACCATTGCGATGTCCCGGTCCTTGGGGTCGAGGTCGTTGACCACCCGGTCCCCGATGACGATGTCGCCCGATGTGATGGGGATCAGCCCCGCTACAAGATTGAGCGTGGTTGTTTTGCCGCAGCCTGAAGGGCCGACGAGCGCAACGAATTCGCCGTCATTGACCGTCAGCGAAACATCGTTGACAGCTTTGAAGCTGCCATAGGTCTTGACAAGATCTTTGAGGACCACGTGGGCCACCGGCAACTCCCTAGTGCTTAACGGCGCCTTCTGTCAGGGCGCGTACGAAGTATCGTTGCAGGACGAGGAACAGGACCACGACGGGCACGCTCATCATAAAGCTGGCCGCCATCAGGCCCGGAAAGTCCGTCGTATTTTCCGAGAAGAAGCGCTGGATACCGACCGGCAGTGTCAACTGGTCGTTCTTGGAGAGGAACGTGTAGGCGTAGATGTACTCGTTCCACGCGCCGATGAAGGAATAGATCGCCGTGGCGATGATTCCTGGCGCCGAGAGCGGCATCACGATCAGGACAAAGGCCTGGAACCGCGTCGCTCCGTCGATGCGCGCCGCCTGCTCGAGCTGCACCGGGATGTTGTCGTAGAAGCCCTTGAGGAGCCAGATTGCCAGCGGCAGGCCGAATGTGAGGTAGGTGAGAATGAGCGATCCATGCGTGTTCACCAGCCCGATCGCGCGCATCAGGATGAAGAGCGGCACGAGAAAGATCACAGCCGGAAACATATTGCGAAGCAAGACGGCGAAGAACAGAAAGTTCCGGCCCGGGAAGGTGAAGCGCGAAAACGCGTAGGCCGCAGGAACCGCCACGATCACCGAAAGGATGGTCGTGGCAGTGGAGACGAAAAGGCTGTTCCAGAAGAAACGAAGGAAGTCCTGGCCGACGCTGTTTTGCGGATCGAGCAGCTTCTGGTAGCTGTCAAGGGTGGGTTGGTCAGGCCACCATTGCGGCGGGAATTGCATGGCCGCGAAGCCGGACTTGATCGAGGTGATCAGCATCCAGACCATCGGCAACGCGGTGTAAAGCAGCATGAACGCGAGGAAGATGCGTCCGCCCCACCGCCATCCGTCGATGCGCATACGGCGACGGGCCTGGCCTCGAGGAGCAGTCTCGGCAATCGTGTTCATGCGGTCCCATCCTTCCGCTCGTTGCCGCTTAGAGCACGGACGTAGAAGTAGCCGAGCGACATCAGGATCAGGAACAGCAGCACCGAATAGGCCGATGCCACCCCCCAGCGCTGGCGGCCGAAGGCGAGCTCATAGATGTGAGTGATCCAGATATGCGATGCGTTCGACGGCCCGCCGCCGGTCATGATCCAGGGGATGATGAATGAATTGAAGTTGGCCACTGCCAGCAGAAGGATCGTCACCGTCGAGACGTTTCTCAAATGCGGGAAGGTGACGTGCCAAAACCGCTGCCATGCATTGGCTCCGTCGACTCTTGCGGCGCGCAGCAACTGATCGGGAACCGTCTGCAGGCCAGCCATCATCATGATCATGGCAAACGGAAACTCCCGCCAGATATTGACGACGATCAGGGAGGGCAGCACTGTGCTGACGCTGTCGATGAAATTCGGCGGCCTGTCGGCCAATCCGAGGCCGACCAGCACCGCGCCGATAATCCCAAAGTCTGAATGGTAGATCCACTTCCAGATATAGGACGCGGCGACCGCGCTGATGACCCAGGGAATGATCAGGATCGCCCGCAGGATGCCGCGGCCGACAAAGTCGCGATGAAGCGCCAGGGCGCAGGCAAACCCCAGGACAAATGAGATGAAAGTGGATCCCAATGTCCAGATCAGAGTGTTCGAGGTGACCTTCCAGAACACCGGACTTGTGAGGATGGCGGTGTAGTTGCCGAGGCCGATGAAAATCTTGTCCCGGAGCTGCAGGCCAGGCGGCGTATTAAAGAACGACAGCTCGATCGTGTAGTAAATCGGATAGGCTATGACGATGAGCATCACGGCGATCGCAGGGAGCACGTACGCGTAGTCGGCGCGATGCTCCCAAATCTTTCGCAGCACACCGGACCTATCGGGTTGCAGTCTCCGGCTAGCCTCTGCCTTGCCGATCAAGATCGTCACCGTGGCGTGCCCTTATTCTTCGGAACAACCGGCCGCACTCTTGGCGCAGCCGGTCAGATCGTGGTCAGGCTTGGTCTAGAGTCCGCCGTCCATCAGGTCTTTTACCTTCTTGGCCGCGTCGTCCGCTGCTTGGTCGACGGTCATGGCTCCGGTCAGGGCATTCTGCAGCATGTCCGGGACGATGATATTCATGATCTCGGGGGACTGCGGCAGCGCCGGGAACGGGATGCCGTATGGCAGCATCGAGGTCGTGACATCAAGGAACTTGATGTTCTCCAGACGCTCCTTCATCCATTTGGTCTTGAAGCCGTTAAGGTTTCCCGGGTTCGAGCCGGCATAGGCCATCTTCAGCGACCATTCAGGGCTCGTCCACATGCAGATGATAGCCTTTGCGGCCGGCTCGTCTACCTTGCCGCCCTCGACATATTCGGGCTTCAGGATGTGAATGTTCGAGCCGCCAAACACGACAGCACGCTTGCCGTCGGGGCCAGTCGGAATCAGGCCGTAACGCATGTTGTCGATGACGGTCTGCGCCTTGTCCTTGTCGGTAGCCGTCGCCTTTTTCTGCAGGTCGAGCATAACGTTGTAGTCGGACGGGTGCGAGATCATCATGCCGAGCTGGCCACCGAGGAAGAGGGGCTGGTTGTCGGCCTGCTGGTTGGTGAGCGCCGAAACCGGAACCGACTTGTCGCGAACATACATATCGTACGAGGCTTGCAGCGCCGCCTTGCTCTGCGGGCTATTGAGCTCGACCTGCTTATAGGTCGGGCTCGCGGTAGCTTCGTCGAAGACGCCTCCGCCATAGGCCCACAGCTGCGGCATGAAGCGATACGGCGTATTGCCGGCATTCTTGCGAGCCACGAGGCCGTAACCGGCAATGCCGAGCTTGTCGTGGATCTGCTTGGAATACTTGACGACGTCGTCCCAGGTTGCCGGAGCCTTGTCCGGATCCAGGCCTGCACGCTTGAAGATGTCGGCGTTCCAGATGAACGCCATCGTCTCGTTGTTGGTTGGAATGCCGTAGGTCACATCCTCCCAGGTCACGGCCTTCATTGCGCCGGGCCAGAAGTCCTCGGTCGAATACCCAACATCCTCGGGTTTGAGCGGCTGCAGATAGCCCTTTGAGGCGAACTCGGTGCCACCCAGGATTTGCAGGCGGACCGCCATGGGCGCTGCATTACCCAAGAGCGCGGTCCGGAACTTGTCCARAAGGTCGTTATAGGTGAGGGCTTGTTCCTCAAGCTGGATGTTTGGATAGGTTTTGCGGAAGGTCTCGAAGAACTCCTTGTAATACTGGCGCAGGAGGTCGGGGTCGCCCTCGAACACGCCCTGATACCAGAAAGTCAGTCGCCCCTTGTAGTCGAGCGGCGTGACCTTGGCGCAATCGCCCGCCGTGTCAAAATCCTGCGTGCCGGCAATGGAGCGGACATATTCCGGCGACCACTTGCTCAAGTCGACCGGCGCACCCAGCGCCGACGCGGACATCAGCGATACCATCAAAGCAGTGGAGACAGTGCCGCGCAGGACGGCACCGCCGAGTGAAATCCTCGTCATAAGGTATCCTCCAGGTTCTCCCATGCCGCTCTGCATCGAGGCGAGCGGTCTTTGCTCATCGGCCGCGGGACGCTTTCAGCCAATGTATCCCTTCGATATTTTTATACATTTTCAGATCGCGAATTGCCTGTCAACTAGACAAATCGTACATTGTTTATAGCAATCTCGCGTGATAACGAGATCAATGTGTGTATTGATTGGGGACAGCCTTGGCCGAAACAAGCGATTTTAAAGCAAAGCCCCCCGAAGGGATCGACGCTCTCGGGGCCTCCAGCGAGGGCGCCTCGCTGTATCAACTGATCAGGGAAGACATCATCGAAGGGCGGCTGGCTGCCAACGAGCGGCTTGTGGTCACCGATCTCGCCCGGCGCCACGGCACCTCAACCAACCCGGTGCGCGAGGCTCTGCAACTGTTGCGCGGGGAAGGCTTTGTCACCCTCGTTCCCAACCGCGGAGCACGCGTGCGGCCCATAGATCAGGATTTTGTTCGGGACATCTACGAGATCGGAGTCTTGATCGAGCCGGCACTGACGCGATGGTTCGTGAATATGGCCACCGTCGAGGACATTGCTGAACTCGAACGCATCCAAGGCCTGATTGAAGAAAACGACTTCGCCGACACGTTGAGACATAGCGAGTTGGACACCGCCTTTCACACCGTAATGTACCAAAAGCACTACAACCGCCATGCCGCCGAGCTTTGGTGGAAGCATCGCGAAGTGCTTCGAGCCGTGAGCCGGCGCTTCAACTTCACGCTCGCCCGGCGTGCCGCGATCCTTAGCGAGCATCGTGAGCTCATCGCACATGTAAAAGCGGGAAATGCGAACGAGGCAGCCGAACTCATTGCACGCCATGTCGAGGGTTCCGGCCGGCACATCCTCGAACACATGCGTGCGCGTAACGCCGCTCGGGCAGGATAGAATACGCAGTCTGGAATATCGTTATCCCGACCACGTCAGTAAAGGCAGTTGAGATGAAAATCACCAGCGTTCGGCCGTGGCTAATCAGATCCGATGCTTCCTATTGGGGAGAGTTTCTGTTCGTCGAAGTGACGACCGACGAGGGGGTGAGCGGCTGGGGCGAGATCACCACCACGACAAGGCTCGCCAATCGCGCACTCTGCACGATCCTGCGGCAGATCGGTGCCGCTGTAACAGGCGAGGACCCGGCGCGTATTGAGTATCTGTGGCACAAGATATTCCGCAGCTTCACCTATATGGGCAGTCGCGGCGCCGCAGTCGAATGCGTAAGCGCCATCGACATAGCCCTTTGGGACATCCGCGGCAAAGTTCTTGGTAAGCCGATTTACGAGCTGTTGGGCGGACCGGTACGCGATGAAATCGCGCTCTACACCCATCCCAACCAGGCCAAATTCACCAGCAAGGAGGCTGTGGTCCGCGAAATTAGAGACATCGTCGAGTCCGGCCACACTGCGCTCAAGTTCGATCCTTTCCCCCACCAGGGCCGCACAGCCGATGGACAGTCCCGCGAGCAGCGGGACGGCTACCTCGATGGCAGCATGACCCGCAAGGATGAGCGCGAAGCCGCCGAACTCACGGCTCTGATCCGCGAAACGGCGGGCTCTAATGTCGACATCCTCATCGATGCGCATGGCCGCTTCGACGTTCCCACCGCCATTCGCCTCTGCCGGAGCCTCGAGGAAGCCGGTCAGATCGACTGGTTCGAGGAGCCTTGTCCGCCCGAGAGCCTCAATGCCCTCAAGCAGGTCCGTGAGAAGGTCAGTGCCGCTATCTCGTGGGGCGAGCGCGGCCACACGAAGTGGGATTTCGTGCCGGTGCTCGAAAACAAGCTCGCTGACYACATCATGCCTGATGTCACCTGGACCGGCGGCATTACCGAACTCAAGAAGATTTCGGCCCTATGCGAAGCCTACTACATCCCGGTCTCGCCGCATGACGCCGCAGGGCCGATCAACGTGGTTGCTGGAGCGCAGGTGATGATGACCGTTCCTAACTTCTACAAACTCGAAACGTCGGAGTGGAATCTCGGCAAATACGATCACCTCATCGACAGACCACTCGATGTTTCGAACGGCAGCCTCAAGCTTACGCCGAAGGCTGGTCTCGGCGTTGAGATGAACCGCGACTACCTTCAAAACCACGAGATAGAGCTGGACTAGCTAGCAACGCTCTGCGCCGCCTCAGCATGCGCGACGACGAGCCCCGCCGACCAGAACGAGGATAAATCATGCCAGAGGCAGATGGAGCCGACGAGGCGCTCAATCGGGTGAACACGCATTCCAAGCCATCCGACCTTCGGATCACCGACATGCGGGTAGCCGAAATTGTCGGCGCGCCGTTCACTTCAGCGCTGCTCAAGATTTACACCAACCAGGGCATCGTCGGGCTTGGCGAGGTGCGCGACGGCGCCAGCGCCACCTACGCGCTGATGCTGAAGAGCCGGTTGCTTGGCGAGAACCCTTGCAACATCGACCGACTGTTTCGCCGGATCAAGCAGTTCGGCGGGCACGGCCGGCAAGGCGGCGGCGTATCGGCCGTCGAAATCGCGTTGTGGGATCTTGCCGGCAAGGCCTATGGCGTCCCCATCTACCAGATGCTCGGCGGCCGGTTTCGGGAGAAAGTGCGCGTCTACTGCGACACCGACGCCACCGTGCCGAGCGGCACCGAGACCGGCAGGCGCCTCAAGCAACGCATGGAGCTCGGGTTCACCTTCCTCAAGATGGATCTGGGGCTGATGCAGATCGCGGATGTGCCCGGTGCGGTCGTGTCTCCTGCCGGCTCACTTGAAGGGTACCGCAACCACCCCGGCCGCGGCCCGCTGAAGACCATTGAAGAGCGGCGCCTCCGCAACGCTGCGTACGATTTGCATAACGTCCCACACCCGTTTACCGGCCTGCACTTTTCCGACAAGGGCCTCGACTTCCTTGAGCAATACATTGCCGAGGTTCGTGAGGTCATCGGCATGGATATTCCGCTCGCCATAGACCACATCGGCCACATCTCAGTGCAGAACGGCATTCGCCTTGCCAGGCGAATTGAAAAATACGTGCCAGCCTGGCTCGAGGATGTGATCCCATGGCAGTACACTGAGCAGTACCGACAACTGCAGGACGCCACTACGGTGCCGATCTGCACCGGTGAGGACATATACCTCAAGGAAGGCTTCGAGCCTCTGCTCAAGAGCGGCGGCATCTCCGTTATCCACCCAGACCTGCTCACCAGCGGGGGCATCCTCGAGACCAAGAAGATCGGAGATATGGCGCAGGACCGTGGTGTCGCCATGGCCATCCACATGGCAGAAAGTCCAATCGCCGCAATGGCCGCGGCACATGTGGCGACCGCGACTGAAAACTTCATGGCGCTCGAATACCACTCTGTCGATGTCGACTGGTGGGACGATATCGTCACCGGCCTTCCCAAGCCGCTCGTGAAGGACGGCTTTATCACTGTTCCGGACAAGCCGGGCCTGGGGATTGACGACGTCGTCGACGAGGTGATCTCGCAGCATCTGCAGCCGGGTGTCACCGGCATCTGGCAGCCCACGGATCACTGGGACGATGAGTATTCCTGGGATCGCACCTGGAGCTGAGGCGAAAAGGAACGAAGATGAAGATCACCGATCTCCGCTGCGCCGTTATCGGCAAACACCCGATCGTCCGCATCGTAACCGACGAAGGCCTCCATGGCTTGGGCGAAGTCGAGTTCACCAAATCCTACCTCAAGCCCTGGGTACTGCATTTCCGCGAGGCGCTGATCGGCGAGGACCCGACTGACGTCGAGAGAGTCATGCTGAAGATCCGTCAACGCGGCTCTTTCAAGCCGTACGGCGCGGCGGTAAGCGCTATCGAGCATGCGCTGTGGGATATTGCCGGCAAGGCCGCGGGCGTGCCCGTCTATAAACTGCTGGGCGGCAAGGTGCGCGACAAGGTGCGCGTCTACAACGGCTCGATCCGCCGGCAACGCACGGGCGACCGGCCGGAGGATTACGCCGCTGACGTCAAATGGATGATGGAGCAGCCGCAGAACTTCTTCATGATCAAGCAAGGAATCTCGTTCCACTCCAACATGAAGGACACCATTGAGGGCTTCCACTACGGCGTGACGCAGAAGGCCGGCTATCACGGTGCCATGGATCAGGGCGTGATCAGCGAGCGCGGTTTCAATCACATGCTCGACTGCGTGATCGCGATGAAGGAAGTGCTGGGCGACAAAGTCAGCCTGGCGCTCGACTGCGGTCCGGGCTGGATGCTGCCCGATGCGATCAAGTTCGCTCGCGCGGTCGAGAAGTACAATTTGATGTGGCTCGAGGACATGCTGACTGGCGACTATGTGCCGTGGGTCAATCCGCAGGCCTATCGGGAACTGACAACCTCCACCTCCACGCCAATCCACACTGGTGAGCAGATCTACCTGCGGCACAATTTCAAGGAACTGATCGAGACGCAGGCGGTGCGCGTCATCGGCCCAGATCCAGCCGATATTGGCGGTATTGCCGAACTCAAATGGGTCGCCGAGCACGCCTACATGCACTCGATCCTGATGGCACCGCACGGGGTCGCCAACGGCCTGCTAGGCCTCGGCGCGTTGATCAATGTCTGCGCCACCTTGCCCGCAAATTACATCGCGTTCGAATATCCGAGCGCCAGCGACCCCTGGTGGGAGGATCTGGTCGTCGGCTTGCCACCGCAGATCGTGAAGGACAGTATGGTGGACCTGCTGGAAGCGCCGGGGCTGGGCCTCGATATCGACGCCGAAGCGGCCAGGAGATATCTCAGGGAAGAGGATGCGGGCTTCTTCGACTGAACCTCCCTCCTCACGCCAACAATACCGTGTCGCGACCAGATCGCCGCCCGTCGCCCTTATAGGCCGAGGTATCGAGATTGAATCCCGGGAAGAGAGCCACTTTCCCGTCTGGAGTTTCGAGGGCGCATTTTCTGCGCCCTCGTATTGCAACTCAGCCGATGGCCATGAGGCTTGCATTGCCGCCGGCGGCCGCGGTGTTGATCGACGTCGACACCTCCTCCAGCAGCCAATTCAGGCAATAGGCTTCGGGATCGCTCGCCAATTCCTCGGCCGTCGCGGCCTGGACCAGCAGAAGCGGACCGGGCAGGTGAGCGATCTTCTGATTGACGGCCAGAACCCTGTCGCGATCCCCTTCGACGAGGGCACCCGAGAACGGTCCGTCCTTTTCCCAATCCGATGTCCAGGAAATCCGGCTGGCGACAGCCGCGGGAAGATCCGCCAGGACTGACTTCGATAGGGAACCCGCGTCCACGACGATATGGTTACCGGTCGACAGGGCTGCGGCGATCTGGCGATGAAGCCCGCTTTCCGTCTGCGGCACGAGGAGTATACGGCCGCGGGGATGGAGCGCGTAGAGATTGAGCTCCCCGACCGGACCGGTGAGTTCGCGTTCGAGCCCGAGCGCCGAACGGCTCGCATATCCACGCGCCGCCTCCCCCTCGCCCGGCAGGCCCTTCTTATCGAGCCAGACAATGTAGCCGCGAAGGGCGAGGTCCGTATGAACGGAATCCTGCTGCGGCGGCACCGGAGCGCGTTGCACCAACCGGCCGATATAGAGCGGACCGCCGGCCTTCGGACCTGTTCCCGACAAGCCGCGACCGCCGAAAGGCTGCACGCCGACGACGGCGCCGATGATGTTCCGGTTGACGTAGAGGTTGCCAGCCTTGATGCGGCTGGTCACATGCGCGATCGTTTCATCAAGCCGGGTGTGAAGCCCGAATGTGAGCCCATAACCCGATGCGTTGATGTCGTCGATCAGACGGTCGAGCCCGTTTCGCTTGAAGCGGATGACGTGCAGGACCGGTCCGAAGACCTCCCTCGTCAGGTCCGACAGCGACTTGATTTCGATAATCGTCGGCGGAACGAAGGTCCCCGCCGCGGCACTTTCGGGCAGCGGCAGCTGATCCACCTTGCGGCCTAAGCCGCGCATATGCTCGATATGCTGGTCGATCTCCGTCTTTGCGCTGTCATTGATGACTGGGCCGACGTCGATGCTCAGCCGATCGGTACGGCCGATCGTCAGTTCGCGGAAGGCGCCCTTCAGCATGTTGAGGGTCCTGTCGGCGACATCGTCCTGAAGGCAGAGAACTCTGAGCGCCGAGCAGCGCTGACCGGCGCTATCGAAAGCCGAGGCAATGACGTCGGCCACCACCTGCTCGGCCAGTGCCGAGGAGTCGACGATCATGCCGTTCTGACCGCCCGTTTCGGCGATCAGCGGAATCGGCCTGCCGCCTGCTGACAGCCGTTCCGCCAGCTGCGCCTGGATCATGCGGGCAACTTCGGTCGACCCGGTAAACATGACGCCTGCCGTTTCCTCCGCCCCGACCATGCCGGCGCCAAGGCGGCCGCTGCCGGGCACGAACTGCAAGGCACCGACAGGCACGCCCGCCTCGTGGAGGATCTTCACGCTTTCCGAAGCGATGATCGGCGTGACGCCGGCCGGTTTGGCAAGCACGGGATTGCCGGCCACCAAGGCTGCGGCGACCTGCCCGGTGAAAATCGCCAGCGGGAAATTCCACGGGCTGATGCAGACGACCGGGCCGAGGGGCGCATGCGAGGGACCGAGGGTCTTGCGCGCCTGTTCGGCGTAGTAGCGCAGGAAATCGATGGCCTCACGCACCTCGCCGACGGCATTGGCCGCGGATTTGCCGGCTTCGCGCATGACGATGCCCATCAGCGTCTTGATGCGGGCCTGCATGATGTCGGCCGCACGCTCGAGACAGGCGGCACGCTCGGCCGGCGGCACGGCGGCCCATTGTGGCGCATGCTCCGCAGCCATGCGAACGATGCGCGCTGCCTCCTCGACCTTCACTTCGGTCACCGTGCCGACAACATCCCGGTGATCGGCAGGATTGAGAACCTCCCGCGTCACCCCATCTGTAGAGCCGTCGGCAAGGATGGGAAGTGCGTGCCATAGGGTCGCAGCCGTGGTGGCGAGCGCCTCTGCCAAATCCGAAAGGGTGGCCTCATTCGAGAGATCGAGGCCGTCGGAATTGGCCCGGGCGTTACCGTAAAGAGCCTTCGGCGAGGCGATCTGCGCGTGGGGCGCGCCAACGACCGGCATGGCTGCGACGATTTCGGCGGGATCGGCGATCAGGGCCTCGACCGAGACATTCGGATCGGAGATGCGGTGCACGAAGGAGGAATTGGCGCCATTTTCCAGAAGACGTCGAACCAGATAGGCGAGCAGCGTCTCATGTGTTCCCACAGGCGCATAAATGCGGCATGGCCGGTCGAGTTTTTCCTTTCCGACAACCTCGTCATAGAGAGGTTCGCCCATGCCATGCAGGCACTGGAACTCGTATTTGCCGACGGTGAAATCAGGGCCGGCCAGACGATAGATCGTGGCGAGAGTCTGCGCATTATGGGTGGCAAATTGCGGGAAGACCGCATCCGGAGCGTCGAGCAGCTTGCGCGCGCAGGCGATGTAGGCGACATCGGTGTAGATCTTGCGGGTATAGACCGGATAGTCGTCGAGGCCGTCCAGCTGGGCGCGCTTGATCTCCGCATCCCAATAGGCGCCCTTGACGAGACGGACCATGACCCGGCGCCCGGAACGGCGTGCGAGATCGATGATGTAGTCGAGGACGAAGGGGCAGCGCTTGCCATAGGCCTGCACGACGAAGCCCAGCCCGTTCCATCCGGTGAGCTCAGGGGCAAAGCAAAGCTCCTCGAGGAGATCGAGTGAAAGCTCCAGCCGATCGGCCTCCTCCGCGTCGATATTGAGGCCGATATCATAGGTCCTGGCGAGAACGGCCAGCGCCTTGACCTTCGGCAGCAGCTCGCTCATCACCCGGCCGGCCTGCGACCTCACGTAACGCGGATGCAGGGCCGAAAGCTTGATCGATATGCCCGGGCCGTCATAGATGCCGCGCCCGTCCGACGCCTTGCCGATGGCATGAATCGCCTTTTCGTAATCCCGGTAATAGCGCTCGGCGTCAGCGCCCGTCGTGGCGGCCTCGCCCAGCATGTCGTAGGAATAGCGGAAACCACGCGCTTCCAGCGGGCGGGCGCGCTTCAGCGCCTCTGCGATSGTTTCGCCGGTSACGAACTGCTCGCCCATCAKGCGCATSGCCATATCGACGCCGCGACGGATGACCGGCTCGCCGGCGCGCGCGATCAGCCGTGTCAGAGCTGCCGACAGGCTTCGGTCGTTAACCGTCGAGGTCAGCTTGCCGGTGACGACGAGACCCCAGGTGGCGGCGTTGACGAACATGGATTTTCCGCCACCGATATGGGAGGTCCAGTTGCCCTCGGCGATCTTGTCGCGGATCAGCGCGTCCCGGGTTTCGGTATCGGGAATGCGCAACAGCGCTTCGGCGAGGCACATCAGCGCCACGCCTTCCTGGCTGGAGAGTGAGTATTCCTGCACCAGCCCTTCGACACCGGTCCCCTTGTGCTTGGCGCGCAACGCCTCAATCAGGCTGCGGGCCGTGCTGCGAATGTCATAGCGTTTTGCCTCGGAGACACGCGCTGCGGCAACGAGCGGCGGCAGGCATTCGGTTTCCGGCCGGCGATAGGCTGCCGTGATGGCCCGGCGAAGTTCGGATTGCGGTCGGATCGGTGGGGCAAAGCCGGAGAACGGCGCGCCGTCGACGGGATCATGGGAGGGCGTGGAGGGGGGCGCTGCGTTCAACATGGGAGTCCCTATTCAATCGATGTTTGGTCTAGCGGATAAATGGAACAGCGGGCTCGTCGTCCCAGAGCGCATCATCCGTGAAGGCCGGGCCGGAATATTCCGTCTCGCGCAGCGGGCGCGCATCTGGTCTGTCGCGCTTGAAGGTGAGCGCCGCCGCCACAGCCCTTATTGCCACCGGCCGGTAGTGAACGAGCAGGTCGGGTTTTTGGTCATCATCCGCTTCGTTGTCATGCATGTATGATCCCCCGTTTTGAGGTCGACGCCGATACCGATCACAGCGCTCTTTCACCCGGCGCCCAATCTATCACAGCCCCAGATCGCGATCTCACTTGATTTTTACAGTTTCTAGGCCGTATGAACTTATTAATACGTCATCGAGAGTTCAAAATGGCCACAGAAACTGACATCTTTAGTGAATTGGACCAGTTCGATAAAAAAATCCTCGCCGCACTCGCCGAGGACGGAAGGCTGTCGATCACCGATCTGGCTACGCGTGTCGGACTGTCGAAGACGCCATGCCAGATCCGCTTCAAAAGGCTGATCAGCGAAGGATACATCGAAGGCTTCAAGGCCATCCTCAATCCGTCGAAAATGCAGCTCGACCACATTGCTTTCGTCGAGGTGAAACTCTCCGATACCCGCGAGCATGCGCTGAAAAGCTTCAACGATGCCATCAAGAAGATCGGGGAAGTCGAAGAGTGCCATATGATTGCAGGCAGGTTCGACTATCTCCTGAAGATCCGCACCCGAGATATTGGCCGCTACCGCCGCGTCCTCGGCGAGCGCATCTCGACCCTGCCCCACGTTGCCAGCACCTCGACCAACGTCGCAATGGAGACGGTCAAGGAAGGCTGGGACAAGTCCGGTTCGAGTTTTTCGTGAATGTGATCCGTAGGAAGCTATGACGAGCTGCCGGTGCGTTGCCGCCGGAGGGACTGCGATATAGTCATTGCCATCGGCTGTCGCGCCAATGCGATCATTCCGACCATTCGCATGAAGCGATGGCTAAAGCGGTTGCGGCAAGTAGCAATCCACCCACAGCCATTCAGCCATCTCTCGCTTTTCGACCGCGTGGGCTCGATTTCACCGGCACGCTCTTGCCGTACTCTTTCCACCACGCCGTCTCGAGTGTTGGTTACCGATGCCGGTAGCGAAAGGCTTCGACGAAGGCGGAGAAAGCAGGGGATGGATGGCGCCGGCTGGGGTAATAGAGATGATACCCTTGGAACGTTGGCGCCCAGTCCGCCAGCACTTCGTGCAGTTGACCGCTGTCACAATATTGCCTGATGAGATCCCTCGGCACATAAGACAGCCCCGCCCCATCGAGAGCGGCATTGATCGCAGGTCCTATGTTGCTCATCACGAGCTGGCCTTCCACACGTACGCTGAACTCGCGGCCATCCTTTTCAAACTCCCAGGCATACAGAGCGCCTGACGTCGGAAGACGCAGGTTCACGCAATTGTGGTCCGTCAAGTCTTGCGGGGTCGAAGGTGCAGTGCGGGCCGCAAAATATTCCGGTGATCCGACCACGGCATAAGAGATATCGGGCCCGATGCGAACGGCCACCATGTCGCGCGCAATCGCCTCGCCGAGCCGCACGCCGGCATCGAATTGGCGCTCCACGATATTTGTGAAACCGTTGTCGACCATGAGTTCCACGGTGATATCGGGGTAATCCCGTAAAAATGCCGACAGCCTCGAACGGAAAACCAGCTCCACGGCATCATCGGGACATACGAGGCGGACTGTGCCCGAAGGCTTGTCGCGCAACGCGCCGAGGGCACTGATCCCGGCGGCGATGCTCTCGAAATGCGGCTGGATAGTTTCCACGAGGCGCGCACCGGCCGCCGTGGGAGCCACGTCACGCGTCGTGCGGGAGAGAAGCCGGACGCCGAGTCGGGCTTCGAGCGCGCTGATCGTATGGCTCAACGCCGAGCGCGTAACTCCCAATTTTGATGCAGCGCGCGTGAAACTCCGCTCCTGAGCCACCTCCAGAAACGCACGCATTTCCGTGAACTCGTCTCGCCGCATTGTTGAATCTCCTTCATCACGACATTCAGATTATAGCTTCTAGTCGCGCAAAACCAGTCCGGCTATCTATCTGGCAACGGACAGGAGAACGTGAATGACCGTCGAGTTGACATTGAATGAGACCTCACTGATGGACGACAGGGCGACCTCGTGGTCTGCTGTGACCTGTCTCTCGCTTCTCACTTTCCTTTTGGTGGGTCTGGAATTTCTCCCTGTGAGCCTTCTGACCCCAATCGCCAGGGACCTCTCTATTTCAGAGGGGCAAGCCGGATTGGCGATCACCGTGTCGGGTGTCTTTGCGGTTCTCACCAGCCTTTTCGGCAATGCCTTCCTGGCGAGGATCGACCGGAAGTCTGTCGTCTTGCTCTATACGGCGGTTCTTGTTGCATCGAGCTTGGCGGTTGCTCTCGCACCCAACTTCCCTGTCTTTCTCGTCGGGCGGTCCCTGGTCGGCGTTTCGATCGGCGGCTTCTGGTCGCTGTCGACGGCTATTCTGGCACGCTTGGTTTCGGACCGTGATCTGCCCAAGGCCATTGYGCTTCTGCAAGGCGGCACCGCGTTCGCGCTCGTCCTTGCCGCGCCACTCGGCAGTTTTCTTGGCGGGTTCATCGGATGGCGCGGAACCTTCTTCATTACCGTGCCGATCGGAATTGCCGCACTCGTCTGGCAACTGGTCGTTCTGCCGAGGATGCCGGCGACATCAACCGTCTCGGTGGCCAGAATATTCGGGCTGCTGCGCAATCGCACATTCGCAGTTGGAATGGCGGCGACCGGCTTGGCCTTCATTGGCCAGAACGCACTGTCCATTTATCTTCGCCCGTTCCTCGAAGGCGTCACGGGACTGGAATTGAATGTTCTGTCCATGGTGCTTCTCGGCCTCGGAGTCGGCGGGCTAGCTGGAACCTCCGTGATCGGCTTCGTCGCCCGGCGCCACCTCCTACTCGTTCTCGTAGGTCTGCCGGCTGCTCTTGCTGTCCTTGCCCTGCTGCTGATCGCTCTCGGGACGTTCGCAGCGATTACGACATTGCTGCTCGTCTTCTGGGGATTCTTCTCGACCCCGATTCCGGTGGCCTGGAACACCTGGATGGCCGCCATCGTTCCCGGTGAATTGGAAGCGGCAGGTGGACTGCAGGTGGCGCTGATCCAGCTCGCCATCGCAGGCGGCGCTTTTGCTGGCGGCATGCTGTTTGACGCCGCGGGATGGCGGAGCACCTTCCTTCTGGCCGCCTGCCTTCTCGCCGGCTCGGCTGTCCTGGCCGCGCTCGCCGGCCGCCGTTCCTGAGCCTTCAGAAACCAAACAGGAGATCATCATGTCCCAAGGAATTGAAAACAAAGTGGTCGTCATCACCGGGGCAAGCAGCGGGCTTGGCGAAGCCACCGCGCGTCACCTTGCGGAGCGCGGCGCGTCCGTCGTCCTCGGCGCGCGGCGTAGCAACCGCATCGCTGCGCTGGCTGAGGAGCTGTCCACCAAAGGCTATAAGGCCAAGGCAGTCCAAACCGACGTCACGGACCAACATCAAGTCAAAAAGCTCGTCGACACGGCCGTCAACGCGTTCGGTCGCATCGACGTGATGCTGAACAATGCCGGCCTGATGCCACTTGCGCCGCTCGAACGGCTCAAAGTTGACGAGTGGGATCGCATGATCGACGTAAACATCAAAGGGGTGCTCTACGGTATCGCAGCAGCGCTTCCGCACATGAAGGCGCAGAAGTCGGGGCACATCATCAACGTATCCTCCGTCTACGGTCATGTGATCGATCCGAGCGCCACCGTCTATTGCGCGACGAAATTCGCCGTGCGCGCCCTCTCGGAAGGGCTGCGGAAGGAAGTGAAGCCGTACAACATCCGGACCACGATCATTTCACCCGGCGCAGTGAGCACCGAACTCCTCGAACACATCAGCGAAAAGGACATCCAGGCGGGCACAAAGGAGTTCGTCAGCAAGATCGCCATCAGCGCGGACACGTTCGCCCGAACGGTCGCCTTCGCGGTGAACGAGCCGGACGATGTCGACATCAACGAAATCCTGTTCCGGCCGACGGCTCAACCTGTCTGACGCGAGGCGCGCTATGTCGATGACATCCAAGTTCATGAGCCGTCGCGCGGTGCTGGGCGGAACCTTGGCGGCCGCCGCTCTGCCTCTCGTGGCGCAAGGGCAGGACGAGCGCGGCCCGGCGGAGCCCGAGGCGACAGGCGTCAGGATCAGGATAGGCTTCAACAATCTAACCCTGACCGCGACACTCGCCGACAATCCGACGGCGCGTGATCTCGTTTCCATGCTGCCCCTGAACCTTAAGATCGAGGACTATGGCAGGAACGAAAAGATCGTCCATCTGCCGCGCAAGCTCACCGAAGAAGGCAGCGGTGCGTTCGGAAACGAGCAGCCGGGCGACCTTTGCTACTTCAAACCCTGGGGTAACTTGGCCCTGTTCTACGCGGATTACCGCTGGGACGGGCTGATCAGGCTCGGCCGCTTCGACAATGACTTCGAGCCGTTGCTGGTGCGCGGCGAGTATCCGGTCCGCATGGAACGCATCTGACAAAGGTTGCATGAGCAGAAATCTAAAATAGCGTTCCTCTCGGGCGTCCGTTGAGCCGAGATCGGCCAGCACGTCAAACCGATATCTGCTTCGGATGACAACCGTTGGAGAAATGGCAGGAATACTGCCACCGAAGCGTCCCCCGTTCGCCGCTTGGCATCGCCATCTCCTCCCGTGCGAACGCGGAACCGGGGCGCCGCAGATTGGTCGTCAGCAGCGGGTGAACGAGCGAGCGAGACCTTGGTGGCCGAGTAGACGCTGAAGGTCGGCAAGCCCTTCAAGCCAAYAAGCGGCCTACCGCGGTCTTTGGATTTCACAGTAGACAATGCTGCGGTTTGAGCCGGACCAAACCGACACCTTCACATCCGCCCCACTCACGCTTTCACTGGCGATCAAGCCCATCTCTCGTTCTGACCGCAACAGCAGCGCCCAGTTCATGAATGTCTCCATATAGCCATCGACCTCCGTCTCCGGGGAGAAGTTGGCGAATAGGAATGTGCCGCCAGGCTTAAGCATGCTGACGCACTTCTTGGTGAGTTTTACGGCGACCGCGTCCGGCAAATAGTCATAAAGACCCGCGGCATAAACGAAATCGAACATTCCCAGCGCATGCCTTCCACCGAGCAGGGATTTGACCGACCCGTTCACCGCTTCGACGGACGTGCCGGCGAAATCGCGGGTGACGGTTCCAACGCTCATCGGGTCTTGATCCAAGGCTACCCAGCGTTTGATCGCGCCGGCGCCGAGAGCACGCGACAAGGGCCCCTCACGAAGATGCCCGGCCGCGATGGCGAGGACTTCGGTGGAACCAGGCCGGGCCAAAGCGATTTCGTCAACGCGGCGAGCCAGAATGTCTCGACGCTCTCTTACCGCGACGGATGACGAAGCATTTCGAGTGTAGGCGTAGATCGAGCGTCCCAGGTTGCTCGCTGATAAGACGGCGTCCTCAATCTCAGGTCTGCCGTAGATGAAGTCGAGAAGGCGTGCGTCGCCAGAATAGCCGCGCGGCTTTTCGAACGACCAGCGGGTCAATGGATCTTGATGAAGATAGTGAGCAACGGGATGAGATTGCGCGATCGGAACGATGACGTCCCACACCTCCGGATGAAAGCGCCGCCGTATCTGATGCAAGGCGTCGGTAAGACGCTCGATTATCGCATTAGGCTCGATGCCGGATTTGAACTGACGGATCGACACGTCAAGGCTGAGGGCAAGCTCGGCTCTGGCAACGACAAGGTGGCCGGGATCTGGGGCAGCAACCCTTCTTGCCGCCCGACGAATTTCACCCGGCGCAACAAGACTTTCACCGTCCAAGACCAGGCTTTGTGCCATTTCGAGACCCCTTTGACATAGCGTTAAGCATAAACAACCTCGAAATAGGATGCGACTAGAATCTACACGGGATAAGGGTAATTCTACTCTTGCGGGTCCGATGCTACCCCTCTAACAAAGCTAAGCAACAAGACAAACCGGTTGCAGGTTGCCGAACGCAACTCTGGAGGGCGCTGAAGTATGGCTTACTTTTCGACATACTTTAGATGGCTGTCAGTCCAGCGTTTTTGCAGGACCGCGGCCTACGCTAATGTCCAGCGCGACGAATCCACCGCCAGCTTTTCATTCGCCGAGGCCCTCAAGTCTTTGAAAACTGAAAATGATGCTGTCCGAGGGCGGAGTTCACGGCATGGTCTTTGGATCGCGGTTGCCGTTTATGTGTCCTTCGCACTTCCCGACCGTTGGCTGATCCCCGATGTTGCGCCTGTGACGATCGCCGCGCGATTCGTCGTTGCAACGATCGCTCTGCTGGTTTTCGAGACCCTGCGCCTGGCAAAAGCGCAAACCGTCTGGCTTGACGTCACATGCGCCTCGGCACTGCTTGCGGGCTATGTGGGCTGGCTTTACCCGGCGATCGCCACCCGCGACGTCACCGCCATGTCATACTACATGATATTCGGCGCCATCTTCATGATGGGCGCCAACCTCTTTTTCAGTTTCCCGTTTCGGCTTTCGGTGATCACCTCGAGCCTCGTTCTTTGCGCATTTTTCGTTACGATCGAGGAATTTTTCCCGTCAAGCCAAACCTACAAGTTTGCCTTCGGGTTGTTCTACATTTCGTGCTTTATCTTCACGTCTTTCGTCAATTGGCGATTGAACGTGGAGCGTCGAAACGTGTTGTTGAACGCGGCGGAGGCTCGCCACCAGCACTGGGAAGCGTCCGAGCGGGGAAGGTCACTTCTCGAGCTTTCACATACTGACTACCTGACAGGCATAAGCAACAGACGCGCGCTGGATCGGCGACTCGACGAATGCTGGGCCGCCTGGAAAGACGAACGACGCGACTTCTCCGTGTTCCTCATCGACGTCGACTTTTTCAAACGCTTCAATGATCGCTACGGACATCAGGAAGGAGACCGATGTCTGACTGTCATCGCCAATGCGCTGAAGGCAGTTGTAGAGTCGTCCGACGGCATGATCGGCAGGTATGGTGGCGAGGAGTTTATCGTGGTCATGCCGGATGCCCTCCCCAGGGTCGCGATGACTCTCGCCGAGAAGATCAGAGTGGAAGTCGAGTCTCTTGCGATTGCTCACGACGAGCGACCAGATGATATGTCGATCGTAACCGTCAGCATTGGCGCCGCCTTCACCCGCGAGAAAGTTGGAGAGAAAGTTGAACGAATAGTGCGTGAAGCCGACCTTGCTCTCTACAATGCCAAAGCAAGTGGCCGAAACTGCATTCGTAGTTTTGATCCGTTGTTGCCTCGCCCCGACGACTATGCTGGTAAACTCGTCCCACTGCTGGCGGCCGCCATTGATCGCAAACTGGTTTCGCTCGTGTACCAACCGATCTTCGACGTGACGAACGAGAAGGCAAGAGCTGTCGAGGCTTTGATGCGCCTCAGGATGCCGGACGGCACCGCGGTTTCGCCGAAGACATTCATTCCGGTGGCAGAACGAAGTGGCGCTATCCTCGAACTGGGCAGGTGGGCGATCGAGACGGCATGCCGCGATATATTGATGACCGATCGCATGGCTACCGTCAGCGTCAACGTGTCGCCAATACAACTGCGTTCCCCCGGCTTTGCTGCCAGTGTCGCTGATATCCTTGCTCGGTGCGGGGTCTGCGGATCGCGACTAGCCTTGGAAGTCACTGAGGGCCTGGACATGGATATGCAGTCGGAGGTGCTGAAATGCATTGCCGATCTGCGGGCACTCGGCGTCGAGATATGGCTTGACGACTTCGGCTGCGGTTTCGCGGGCCTCTCTTGGCTGAGGGCAATCGAGTTTCAGACGGTCAAGGTCGATAGAACCTTCCTGCACGACTGCTCGAACCCACGCGGTCTGATGATGCTTCAGGACATGATTGCTCTCATCCGCAATCGTGGGAATACGATCCTGGTGGAAGGCGTCGAAACTGCAGCACAGTTTTCCCTTCTCAAGGATCTTCGCATCGACCGCGTCCAGGGCTTTCATATGGGAATGCCGGTTAGCGCTGAACTTCTGAGCGCGGCATAACTCGCCTCACGGTTTCCAGATGGCTCAGCACGTTGCCGATGATCGGTGCGTGGTGCATGACGTCTCTGCCAATTGCGAATTCAGAGGTGAGCGTGGCAAGCATACCCTTATCTTCTCGCCGGGCGGTGCGCTTTCCGTACAGGCGATGAACCCGGGCGCCTCGGCCGAACCAATTACCTACACGGCAACTAAGGCAATTGGAGCCATCGCAACGAGGGCTGTGCCACCATTGTCAGAAGTCTTGCTTTTAGACGGATCACGCCGTCTGATGCAGCGAGGCAACGGATCGCTGAATCAGACGAATATTCGGCGGTTGAACCYGAGAATGAGGATCAGATGGATCACGCCAATGGCCCGCAAGCCCCGGTGAACGAACAGAGGGAAGCGCGCAGGCTTCAATACCTTACCTGGGAACACATTGTGTCCGACCTCGGCCATCCAGCCCACCTTGCCCGCAAGGCGGAACTCAGGCGATCATGCGGTGCGGAGTTGGCCGAGACGTCCTACATCGCCGAGAATGCCGCGATCTTCACCGAAAGCCTGACGATGGGCGAGCGATCCTGGATCGCCGGGCACGCGCTCGTCCGCGGCCATGTGATCCTCGGCGACGATTGCACCATCAATCCCTACGCCTGCGTTTCCGGGAAGGTGACGTGCGGCAACGGCGTGCGGATTGCTTCGCATGCCTCGATCGTCGGCTTCAATCATGGCTTCGACGATCCGGCAGTTCCCATACACCGCCAGGGTGTCGTCAGCATCGGCATAGTGATCGGTGACGATGTCTGGATCGGCGCCAATTGCGTGATCCTCGATGGCGCAACAATTGGAAATGGCGCCGTGATCGCCGCCGGAGCGGTGGTTACCGGAGACATTCCCACCATGTCGATTGCCGGTGGCGTGCCCGCCCGGGTACTGCGGAGCCGAGGCTCGGCACCCAGGAAATCCGGCACTGGAGACATCGAAGATCAATTGGTCAGGCTGGGGCAGAAGGCGAAAGACCAGTGGCCGGACATTCTTGCACGCTGGAAAACGCAGGGAGCCTATGAATCCCTGGAAGCGGACGGCGTCCGGAGGCCGGCGATCCGGCATTTATGCGATGCCATCGAGATCGCCGCCGGGTTCGGTCACCTGCCGCCCGACCTCAATCTCTCGGAAACCGTCGAGCTTCTCCAAGGCCTCCAGGAACGAGAGACCGGGCTGTTCCCGGATGAGCATTCGCGCATGCACGACAAGGCGCTGAGGGATGATCCAAAGGCGCTCTACAACGTCCTTTCGGTCGGATATGCGCTTGAGCTGCTTGGCTCCAGTCCACGGCAACCCGTCCATGCCGTCGAGTTTGGCATCGGAGAGCTTGACGAATGGCTGAGCGCCCTGCCCTGGCCAACCCGGGCATGGCACGCCGGCAGCGTGGTCGATGCGATCKGAACCGCCATGTACTTCAATGCCAAGTATTTTGGCATCGGGCATTCACGGCAGCAGCTCTTCGAGTGGCTGAGCCGGAATGCCAACAGCGTTTCAGGGCTCTGGGGCGAGCCGACCGCGGGGGAAGGATGGCTCCAGCCTGTGAACGGCTTTTATCGCCTGACGCGTGGCACCTACGCCCAGTTCGGCGCGGCACTTCCCCACCCGCATGCCTCGCTCGAAACAGTTCACCTCAATTATCGCAACCATAAGGGCTTCGTTGCTGCGAAATACAATGCGTGCAACCTGCTCGATACGATTCATCCTCTGCTGCTGATTGCCCGGCAGACCGACTACAGGCGGGCTGACGGAGAGGCGATCGCCCGCAATCTCATATCAAGGGCTCTGGGCAGATGGCGGGATGGCGAGGGATTCCCGTTTGCCGACGGTGGTGAACCGAGCTTGCAGGGGACGGAAATGTGGCTTTCCGTCATTCACCTGGCGGCCGATTTCCTGGGACTGGCAGATCACTTCGCCTTCGTCCCCAAAGGCGTCCACCGAACGGCCACTGTAGGATTGGGCTTGTGAATACGGCAGTTTCGATCAACCGTGCAATGATGCCGTCAGCCAGCCGGCGGCAAGGTCCCGCGCGTTGTTTCGCTTGGCTTTGACGGGCACGATCACGTTGTAACGATCTTCCGCGGCAAGCTCACCGCCGCCGATCCGCACCAGGGTTCCATCCTCCAGAAAAGTGCCCACCAGCATGCGCCATCCCAAGGCAATCCCTTGCCCTGCGCGCGCGGCGGCGATGGTTTCGGTATAATGGTTGAACCGAAGCGACGGCTTTACCTCGAGCTTGGCGCCGGTCAGAGAAAACCACTGCGCCCAGCTATACCAGGAACGATCAAGAACGTCCGTTTCGATGAATTCGTCGACGGAGCCTAGCGGGCCATCTCCTCGACGCCTGAGGTAATCGGGAGAGCAGACGGGGCAGATGACGTCGCCGCGCGAGGCGATGACGGTAGCATCGCTGAAAGGGGGCACACCATAGCGAATTGCCACATCGACTTCTCCGTCGTCGAGAGCGATCGGGCTGTCCTGGGATATCACTCGCACCAGAATGCCCGGGTTCGCCCGGCGGAATTCGGCCAGCCGCGGCAGCAGCCAGAAGGAAGAGAATGCAACGGTCGCCCCTATCGTCAACACGTCCTGGCTGCGCGACTGGATCGCTTCCACGCTCTCGGCGATATCGGCAAAGCTCTTCGCCAGCGTGGCTCCGAGGTTGATGCATGCCGTTGTCGGTTCGATGGCTCGATGCTTGCGCACGAATAGGGGCTGGCCGAATTCCTCCTCCAGCAACGCAATCTGCCTGCTGACTGCCGCCTGGGTGACACCCAATTCGGTCGCAGCCGTGGTGAAGCTCTTCTTCCTGAGCACCGCCTCCAGGGTCACCAGTGCCGTCAGCGACGGGATCCGTCTTCGGAAATGCATCGCAGAACTCCTCTTCACATGATAAAAACTCATGCGAACGTGATTTTTTATGCCGTTGAAACGTCAGCGTTGCAAGGGCAATCTCGGGAAACTCTCGCATAAGAGGTTCTCATGCTAAACAGGCTTCCATCTACCATTTCAGCCCTTCTCGACGCCCGCGCCGACGGTCACTCGCTGCCGGCCGGCCTTTACGTCAGAGAAGACGTGTTCGAAGCAGACCTCGAGGTCTTTTTCCACAAGCACTGGATCTGTGTCGGCCTGGACTGTGATGTTCCCGAACCCGGCGACGCCACGGTGGTCGATATCGGCAAGACGAGCCTGATCCTTCTGCGTGACGACGACGGAGAAATCCGCGTCCTGCACAATGTCTGTCGCCATCGCGGCTCCCGCCTTCTCGATCCGGGCAAGACGATCGTCTCAAAACTCGTCTGTCCCTATCACACCTGGACATATGAACTGACGGGTGAGCTCAGCTACGCGCCTCACATGGGCAAGGACTTCGACAAGGAGTGTCGGAGCCTCAAGTCCGTCACCTTCAAGTCGATCGGCGGACTGATTTATGTCTGTCTTTCCGACAATCCGCCCGAGGACATCGCTCTCCTCGAGCAGGCCATGACCGAGCGCCTCGCCCCCTACGACATCCGGAACGCAAAGATTGCCTTCCAAACTGACGTCATCGAGGACGGCAACTGGAAGCTGACGATGGAGAACAATCGCGAATGCTACCACTGCTCCGCAAACCATCCGGAGCTCTGCGTCTCCTTCGTCGATCTCGACTTCGGCTTCGACCCCGAAACTCTGAGCCCGGAGGATCGTGAACAGGCCGAAGAGCATTTCAGGCTGTATGAAGAACGGACCAAGGCGTGGGAGGCTGACGGCTTCCCCTCGGCTGCCGTCGAACAACTCGCCGACTGCGCCACCAATTTCCGCACCCAGCGCCTGATCATCGCAGGCGCCGGTGAATCCCAGACCCACGACGCCACTGCCGCATCCTCCAAGCTTCTCGGGCAGATGACCCGCAAGGATCTCGGTGACACACATCTTTGGGGCCACAACAGCTGGAACCACTTCATGGGCGACCACGCCGTGGTGGCCACCGTCATTCCGCTCTCCGCGGGCAAGACGCTGGTTAGAACCAAGTGGCTGGTCCACAAGGACGCCGTCGAAGGCGTGGATTACGATCTCGACAAGCTGACGGACGTCTGGGTCGCGACGACCGACCAGGACGCCGATCTCGTCGCCCGCTCCCATGCCGGCGCTCTCGACCCGGCATATCAGCCCGGCCCCTACTCCCGCTTCTCCGAGACGAACCTCGACAAGTTCGCCGCCTGGTACATCGACCGGATGCGCGCCCATGGATACTAGAAGCCCGCAGGCGCCCGCGCCCAGAGCCGCCCTTCACGACCTGTGGAACCCAGAGGAAGACGACGCGCTGGTCTGCCTCGACGTTCAGCAGGAGACCCACGACGTCAAGACATTCACCTTCGCCTCCCGTGAGGGTAAGCGGTTCGCGTTCAAGGCCGGGCAGTATTTTCTGTTCGACCTGGAACATAATGGAGACGCTGAAAACAGGTGCTACAGCATCTCCTCCTCGCCGCATCGGACGAACGCCTTCTCCGTGACGGTGAAGCGCGTTCCCGGCGGCAAGATCTCCAACTGGCTTCATGACACCCTGGTTCCCGGGGCAACCGTCAAGGCGAACGGCCCGCTTGGCCATTTCGTCAGGCCCGCGACGTCGAAACCGAAGCTTCTGCTGCTGTCCGGCGGTTCCGGCATTACGCCCGTCATGTCCATCCTGCGTGAGATCGCCGACAGTTGCGAACCCGCCGACGTCGTCTTCATGCATGCCGGCCGGACGCCGCAGGATCTGATCTTTCGCGACGAACTCGCCTGCATCGCCCGCAGGCTGAAAGGCCTTCGCCTCCACTTCCTCCCGGAGACCGTTGCCGGCGAGCCATCCTGGCCCGGCCTGACCGGCCGTATCTCGGCAGACTATATGCGGCTTGCGGTTCCCGATATCGCCGAGCGAACCGTGATGTGCTGCGGCCCCGCCCCGTTCATGGCCGCCGCGCGCGGCATTGCCGCCGAACTCGGCGTGCCCGGCTCGAACTACCTGGAGGAAAGCTTCGACGCCGCGGTCATCGACGAACCCGAAATCCCTGCGGTTCAGGAGGCCGCTGCCAAGGTCTTTCAGGTCACCTTCTCGAAGCAGGCCCGCAGCATCGACGTCTCCGGCGACCAGAGCGTGCTCTCATGCGCGAAGAAGGCAGGCGTCAGGATCCCGTCGTCCTGCGCGAACGGCGTCTGCGGCACCTGCAAGTCGAAGCTTACGTCAGGCACGGTCGACATGAACCACAATGGCGGAATTCGTCAGCGGGAAATCGACGCCGGCCTCTTTCTGCCCTGCTGCTCCAAGCCGCTTAGCGATCTCGTCATCGAGCGCTGAGCGCCCGGTAACGTCGCGTCACCCACCGACAACAGGGACTCACTGAGATGTTGCGAGAGGAAAGCGATTCCGCCGAGCTGACCGGCCCGACGGTCTTCAAGGATGAGCGAAAGCAGGAATATCTCAATCCCGAGGGAGTGGATCGGCCTCTCATCAGTCCTTTGCCGGCCACGACGCTCGATCGGGCTCGCCGCTATCGTCTGGAGCGCCTGCGCACGAAGATGCGCGAATGGGATTGCGGCGCCCTGCTCCTCTACGATCCCGTCAACATCCGATATGCCTTCGATTCATCGAATATGAGCATCTGGACGATGCACAACGCCTCGCGCTACGCTCTGATCCTGGCCGATGGTCCGGCCATACTTTTCGAATTCGAAGGCGCCGAACATGTCAATGACGGGCTTCCCGGCATCGACGAGATCCGGCCGGCGAAGTCATGGATATTCTTCACGGCCGGGAACCTTATGGAACCCCGGCTGAAAGCCTGGGCGGAGGAAGTCGCGGACCTCATAAAGAGCAACGGCGGCAACAAGCGCGTGGCGGTGGACAAGCTCGAACCCGCCGGCGCGTTCGAATTGCGGGAACGCGGCTTCATGCTCTTAGACGGTCAGGAGCTGGCCGAGCGGGCGCGATCCATCAAAAGCGCTGACGAAATCGAGCTGATGAGATGGACGATCCGTGTCTGCGAAGCAGGCATGGCGCGGATGTACGAGGCATCCGAGCCCGGCCGCACCGAAAGAGAGATCTGGGCCGAGCTTCACTTCGAAAACGCACGCAGCGGCGGCGAGTGGCTCGAGACCAAGCTCCTGACCGCAGGCCCGAGAACGAACCCCTGGTATCAGGAATGTTCGGACTATGCGGTCAAACGCGGGGAGATGATATCCTTCGACACCGATATGATCGGACCCTACGGCTATTGCGCCGACCTCTCGCGCTCGTGGACAGCAGGGCACGTCGCGATGAACGCCAAGCAGAAGCAACTCTACGCCGCCGCCAGGGATCAGATCGAGCACAATCTCGCCATCCTGAAGCCCGACATGACGTTTGAAGAGTTCAACGCGCTGTCGTGGCGGATTCCGGAGAAATACCAGCCTTATCGATACACGCTTGCTCTGCACGGAACCGGAATGGCGGACGAATGGCCAGGGATCCTTCTGCATCCGGATTTCGACCCTGAATTCAGCGGCCTCATCGAGGAGGGCATGGTGCTCAACGTCGAGAGCCTGATAGCCGAAGCCGGATCTGAAAGCATCAAGCTTGAAACCCAGGCTCTGATCACGGCAACGGGCGCGGAGCGGCTGGACACCTTTCCGTGGGAGGATATCTGAATAAGCTCAGTGTGCTCTCGAAGCGGCTGCACGATGCTGTGAGGGGGTCTGCCCGAATGTGCGTTTGAACGTTCGCGTGAACTGCGAGGCATTTTCAAAGCCGACATCCAGCGCGATCTCGATCAGTGGCGCCTTCGACTGGGCCAGGATCGATTTCGCCCGCTCCATGCGAACACGATTATAGGCCTTGGCAGGAGACATCCCGGTCTTGTCGATAAAGATCCTCTCCAGTTGCCGCCGAGACAGGCCCACCGTGGCGGCAAGCTTTTGAATCGACATGCTGCCATCGACGAACTGTTCCATCGTAATCATCGCCGCCTTGACGCGGGCGTCGTCATAGTCGTCGTAGAGCGGACGCCGGGGCTGTATGTCCGATGGAGTCCGGGCCTTTTCGATCTGAAGCACTTCAAGCGCGTTTCGTTCAGCGTCGCGGCTGATATATTTTCTGACCAGCAACGCCGCCATGTCGGCGGAACTGCTGCCGCCTGCGCACGATCCGCGCTGGCGATCGAGATTGAAGAGCCGGTCGGAGCGAACGCTAAGGTCGGGGAACCGCTCCCGAAACTCCTTGTAATGCAGCCAGCTCACACAGGATTCGTGCCGCTTCATCAGGCCTGCCGCAGCAAGAATGAACGAACCCGTGCACACGCCGATCAGCGGCACCTTCTTGACGTCGGCCTGCTTCAGAAAAGTGATGGTCTGCTGGTCGACAGGGTTCTCCACCGTCAGAAGGCCGCCGACGACCACGATGTAGTCGAACCTCGACGGATCGACGAAATCGGATGTCGGAGCAACCTGGACGCCGCAACTCGCGGTGATCAAGTGCCTCGTGCTGCCGATCACCTGCCAGTCTGCAAGGACCCTTCCGGAACGATCCTGCTCGTCGCTGGCAAGCCGCAGCGTGTCCACGAAGAGCGCAAAGGCGGACAGCGTGAATGATCGCGCCAGAACAAAGCCCACCTTGAGCCGGCCAGCCGACTTCGCGTCGGCGTCTGTCTGTCGATGCTGCTCAGGTCGCATAGTCATCTCCTTGCCGGCTCTTATCGCGCCGTCCGTCTTTTCAGACGAAAAGGCGCTCATCGGATCTGAAAGCCATGCGCCAGCGGATCCCGATCGTCAACGAAAATGGTGTTGTGTCCGATGACGCGTGCCCAGCCTCCGATGCTTGGAAGAATACCGCTATAGGGCCCAATGCGTGCCTCGGCTTCGACCCGGCCCTCGAAGACGGTTCCGATCAGGCTTTCATGCCGATATCTCGACCCGACGGTAAGCCGTTCCTTCCCATAGAGCTGGGCCATGCGAGCGGAGGTGCCGGTGCCGCCCGGCGAGCGATCGATGGCCTTCTCGCCATAGAAGACCGCGCAACGGCCATCCGAGGTGTCGTTCACGGGGCGGTCACACCAGATGGCATGATGCACGCCGCGAATTCTCGGATCGTCGGGATGAACGGGATCGCAAATATCGGCAAGCGCTGACCTGAGCTTCTGGCTGCAGCCGACGATATCCGATGCGGTCATGCGGTCGAGCCCGCTCCAGTTATCCTGCGGTTCGATGACCGCATAATAGTTGCCGCCATAGGATATATCGACGCGCAGGCGGCCCATTCCCGGCACATCGACCTCGACATCAGCCTCGTGCAGATAGCTTGCAACATTGTGGAGACGAACGGATTCGACATATCCGCCCTTTTCCTCATAGGTGACATCGACCCTTCCCGCAGGCGTCTCGATGGCAACCCTTCCCGGCTCCCGCGGCTTGACGAGCCCTTCCTCGATCGCGGCGGTCACGACGCCGATGGTGCCGGCGCCGCACATCGGCAGGCAGCCGCTCACTTCGATGAAAAGAACGGCAAAATCGCAATCCTCCCGGTAGGCCGGATAGATGATCGCCCCCGACATGATGTCGTGACCCCTTGGCTCGAACATCAGCGCCTGGCGCACCCAGTCGTGATCGCGGACAAAAATCTCCCGACGCTCGCTGATGGGCGCATGCGGAAGCAGTGGACCGCCTCCGGCAACAAGGCGCACGGGATTTCCTGACGTATGGGAGTCGATGCAGAAGAAGCTGTTTCTCATCTTTTGGTGTCCTTGYTCATCTCGTCTTCGGCAGCCTGTCACGGTCGAGCAGACCGCGGGACAGCCGGTCGAGCAGAAGGGCGATTGCGACGATCGCCAGGCCCGCCCGCAGGCCAAGCCCCATCTCCATGCGCGTCAGGCCGCGCGTCACCTCCGCGCCGAGACCGCCGGCGCCGACGAGCCCGGCCAACACCACCATCGCCAGGGACAGAAGGATGCATTGGTTGAGCCCGACCAGGAGCGTCTGCCTGGCCAAGGGGATCTCGATCTTCCAAAGCACCGAACGAGGCGGCGCGCCGATGGCGCTGCCGAGTTCCACGAATTCTCTCGGCACCTGGTTGAACGCCAGCGTGGTCAAGCGGAGCATCGGCGGAATGCCATAGACGATGGTGGCGATGATTGCCGGCACACGTCCAAGGCTGAAGATCATCACCGCAGGAATGAGGTAGACCCAGGGCGGCACGGTCTGCATCACGTCGAGAACCGGACGAACCATCGCCTCCAATGTCTTGTGGCGCGAGCACAGGACGCCGATCGGGAAGGCGATGAGCACGGAGATCAAGACAGCGACCGTGACCAGGGAGAGGGTCTGCATCGATGCCGTCCACAGCCCCATGAGGAGACAAAACCCCAGGCAAAGACCGGCAAGGATTGCGGCGCGCAGACCGACGGCGACAAATGCCAGGATGACGACGATCGCGATAAGCCCATAGGGCGGCACGAAGAGGAGGGCCGCCTCGAATCCGGAAAGAACCGCTTCGATCAGATAGCTGATCGCCGCAAACAGCGGATGAAGGTTGGTGTTGAGCCAATCGACTGACGGCGCCAGGAAAGCGCCGGGCGAAAACTGCAGGATGGACGGATTCATGACTTCCTCCCCGTTCCCAAACGAGCCGCGCTCTGAGTTATCCGGTCAAGCACCATGGTCAGAACCACGATGGCTATCGCTCCATTGATGGAGGTCGCGATGTCGAGCGTTCTGATCGCGCCGTAAATCGTCTCGCCGAGCCCGCCGGAACCGACGATGCCTGCGATGACGACCATGCCGAAGGCCATCATCAGGCTCTGGTTGATCCCTGCCATGATACTCGGCAGCGCAAAGGGAAGGCGAATCTTGAAGAACATCTGCGCCGGTCTGATCCCAAGCGCCTCTCCAAGTTCGATGAACTCCCTGGGCGTCATCCGGATACCGAGAGACGTCAGGCGGATTGCCGGCGGCACGGCGACGATCACCGTCGCGATCAGTGCCGTCGCCGGTCCATAGCCGAGCAGGGCGATCGCCGGCAGCAGATAGATGTATGGCGGAAGTGTCTGGATCAGATCCAGACCGGGCTCCATGAAACGATCGAGGGCGGGGAAAAAGCCGGCGGCAATACCGATCGGGATCCCGATCGCCAGGGCGAGTGCGGTTGCGGTCAATACCAGCGCCAGGGTGCTCATCGTCTCCGGCCAGAGCCCCATGGAAAAACAAAGCGCCAGCGCGACGCCGCTGAGCAGGGCGAACCAGACATTGACCAGCCGCCAGCCGATGAGCGCCACGATCAGCGCGACCAGGTAGAATGGCGGAAGCTGCAGAAGCCAGAGGATCCCGTCATAGAGCCCTTCGAGAACCTGTCTGATAGTATCGAAGAGGAATTCGCCGTTGTCGCTCACCCACTCGAGCGCCGAGTCCGTCCATTCGTCAAAAAGATCGGTGAAGCCTGAACTATCCATGTCAATCAGCTCCAGTTGTGGGACGCCGCCGTGAGATCGTGGGTGGACGTCCCCTTGACGCCCATCAGCAGGCTGCGTGGCGTGACAACGCCGACGATCTGATCATTGTCGACGACGGCGATGGCATCGCGCTCCGACTGCATCGTCAATGTGATGAGTTCGTCGATGTCGGCATCCGGCGTCGTGCGCGCCAGCGACGCGATGTCGGAATTCGGCGCGCTCTCATGGAATTCGGCGACGCTGCGCATGACGGAATGCGCCTTGATCAGATGGAGGCGGGATATGCCGGCGACGAATTCGGCGACATAAGCATCTGCCGGGTTGAGGATGATCTCTTCGGCCGTGCCGGTCTGGATGATGACGCCGTCCTTCATGATCGCAATGCGGTCACCGATCCGGATCGCCTCGTCGAGATCATGGGTGATGAAGACCGCGGACTTGCCCAACGCTTTCGTCAACTGCCGGAATTCGTCCTGAAGCTGACGCCGGATGAGTGGATCGAGGGCGCTGAACGGCTCGTCCATCAGAATGATCTCGGGGTCGGAAGCAAGCGCGCGGGCGAGCCCGACGCGTTGCTGCATGCCGCCGGAAAGCTCGTTCGGATATCGATTCACCCAGTCGGCGAGGCCGACCTTCTCGAGCGCTGCAACGGCCGTCTTGTTTCGCTCCGGCTTGGCAATTCCCTGAACCTCGAGGCCGAAGGCTGCATTTTCCAGGACTGTGCGATGCGGCAACAGAGCGACGCTTTGAAACACCATGCCGATGTTCCTGGCGCGCATCTGCCGGAGATCGACCGGCGACAGGGCGGCGAGGTCGCGTCCCTTGACGAGGACTTTCCCAGAGCTCGGCGTGATCAGCTTGTTGAGAAGGCGGATGAGCGTCGATTTTCCGCTTCCCGACAATCCCATGATGCAGAAGATTTCGCCGCGCCGAACCTCAATGCTCGCGTCGGACACGCCGACGACGCAGTTGAACTCCTTCAACACCTCCTTTTTGCCGAGGCCGCGCTCCTTGATCGACTTCATTGCCGCAGCGGACTTGTCACCGAAGACTTTCCAAAGGGATTGGCAGTCGATCAGGACGTCATTGATATCGGCATTTATGGCTTTCATAGCGATCCCCTTTGAGCCATTCGGCGCTGGCTTCTTCATTAGGTTTCAGGGTGACCGTCCGACGGATCGGACGGCCACGACGCGTTTAGTTCTTCTTGATGTTTTCCCAGCGCTTGATCAGGTCGGCATGGGCGCCGATCCAATCCTGCACGGCCTGGTCCATGGTCTTGCCTTCATTGACCGCGCCGTTGATGGCGGTGATGTCGGCGATCGGGACGTAGACGCTGGCCATTACTTCACGCGCATGCGGGTTCTCTGCGGAGAAGCCCTTGTGGCCGATCCAGTAGTAGCTCTGCGGCGGCGGGAATACGCCCTTCGGGTCCTTGAGGTACTTGACCTCGTACTTCTGAACCATCCAGGACGGCTCCCAGATCGTTACCGCAATCCACTCCTTGCGATCATAGGCGGACTTCAGCGCCGCCGTCATCGCGGCGGTGCTGCCCTCGACGAGCTGGAGCTTGAGGCCGTAGTCCTTGACCGCGTTCGAGGTATCGCGCATCAGGCCGGAACCCGGTTCGATACCGATGATCTTGCCGCTGAACTTGTCGGCGTTTTCGTTGAGCTGTTCCAGCGAGTCGATCGGGACATATTTGGGAACCGCAACGCCCTGATAGAGGCCATGCGAAACAGGCGAAATCTTTTCGAGGCGGTTCTTGTTCTTGTCCCAGTAGTCCTGCGCAACATAGTCCGTCTGCGAGGTGAGAACCTGGATGTCGCCCTTGGCGAGAGCGGCATAGGCGATGCCCCATTCGGAGAACTCGGTCACCTTGACCGTATAGCCGGCGTCTTCGAGAACCTTCTTGGTGATTCCGGTGATGGGCGTCAGGTCCTCCCAGGACATCGTACCCATGGTGATCGTTTTTTCTTCCGCGCGAGCAGGAAGGATGCTGACCCCGATCATCGCAGCGGCGCAGAGCGCCCTCCACAAATTTTTCATTGTTCTTACTCCTGTTTTACGTTCCCATTCTCATTGAAGTCTGCGAGCGGGCAGTCTTCATATTGCGTGGGCCGAGGGATCATCCCTCGCGGCCTGCGCGCAATTCCTGCAAACGGATCATCGCGTTTATGCCCAGCCAGGCGAACGGCTCCGGCGGGAGCCTCGAAGGCTCAGGGTGATCCATGTATTGTTCGAGATGCCGGGAGGCCGTTCGGGTCGCCAGTTCCGCCGCCATCATACCGGCGAGTGTGCTCTTGACCGTTCCAAGCCCGTTTTCGCAGCATGCGGAAAACAGTCCTTCTTCGATCTCGCCGAAGGCGGGCACGTGGTTCCGGCTGAGGCACAGACGACCTGCCCAACTATGTTCGAAAGGGACATCCGCGAGACCCGGGAACCGCGCGTCGAGCGCGTCTCGATGGGCCTTGGCCATCTTGCCCATGCGCCAGTCCGACGCCTCCAGCTTGCTTTCGTAGGTGTACTTCGTGCGGATTACGATCCGCGACTGGCCAGCGGAGGTAATCTTTCGAATCGTGGCTCCCATCGCATCTGCCGGGAGCAGCGCCCACTTGTCCTGCCCTGAGGCCTTCTGGCCGAAGTCGTTTGCTGGAAACGGCGCTGTCATCGAGGCATAAGCAAAGATGTGCATCAGGCGGCCGCGATAGTGCCCGAAATCGTCGATGTGGCCATTGACCCCGAGGATCACCTTTGGAGCGGTGACCTTCCCTCGGTTTGTCATGGCGGCCCAGGTGCCGCTGTCTTGCTTCAATGAAGTGACAGGAGAACGCTCGAAAATACTGACCCTGCCCGGCAGGCCCGCCGCAAAAGAGCGGATGTAATCGGCGGGCTGGATAAGCACCGCTCCGGGCGTGTACAGACCGCCGGTGTAGTAATCCGATGCGGTGATCTCCCGCATCTCTTTCGCATCGAGAAACGTATGCTTCTCGCCAGCGCCCCTCAGGGATTCTCCGAAGCTCCGGTTGAGCCTCATGCCGCGAGCGGTGGCCGCGGCGTTGATCTTTCCCGCCGGGTCGAATGTCGCGCGCGACATCCCGTATTCCTCCGCCGCTTGCGCGGCAAAGGCTATCGCTGAGCGGTTCTGGGCCATCTCCAGCCGAGTGGCGTCCGCCTCTCCACTAGAATACTCCCCGCCTGAAAGGTTGTGCGGAACGTCGATCATGAAGCCGGAATTTCGGCCCGACGTCCCCTTCCCCACTTCGCTCGCATCAAGGATAACGATCTTGTCATCCGGCCGAAGTTCGAGAAGACGGCGGGCCGCCGAGAGGCCAGCAAACCCCGCGCCGACGATCAGCCAGTCCGCGGTCACGTCGCCGTCGAGGGTCCGGACCGGGAAAGGGCGCTCGCTGACCGCCTCCCAGCCCGAGACGCCATTCTCAACAGGCAAACGTTTGACCGACTTCGAGATCATCGGATGGTCTCGTCGACCGAGCGATCCGAGACGTCGATCCAGATGGTCTTGAGTTCGCAGTAATTGTCGTGGGCGAAGACCRACTTGTCGCGGCCGCCGAAACCGGACTCCTTGTAGCCGCCGAACGGCGTGCTGGCGTCGCCTTCTCCGAAGCAGTTGACGGTGACGACGCCGGCGCGGATTTCGCGCGAGAGCTTGATGGCGTTCCTCAGGCTGCCGGTATAGACGGACGCCGTCAGACCGTAATTCGTGTCGTTGGCAAGAGCGATTGCTTCGGCAAGCGAATAGAAGGTGGTAACAGACAGCACCGGCCCGAAGATCTCTTCCTGGAAGAGGCGGCTGGCGGGCGTTACACCCTCGACCAGCGTCGGTTCGATAAAGATGCCGCCATGCGTTTCGCCACCATGGGTGACCGTCAGCTTCTCCTTCCGGGCGTCGTCGAGGAAGGATTTCACCTTCTCGAAATGAGCCTTGCTGACAAGCGCGCCGATGCGGTTTGCGGGATCGAGCGGATCGCCGGTCTTCCATTCGCGCATATAGGCGCCGATGCGTTTCAGCAGCTCATCCTTGACCTTGGAATGAACGATGAGACGCGACGTGGCCGAGCAGTTCTCGCCCATATTCCAGAAGGCGCCGTTGACGACCTGCTCGGCAACGAGGTCTAGGTCTTCGGCATCGTCGAGAACGACGGCGGGGTTCTTGCCGCCGCATTCGAGCACGACGCGCTTGAGATTCGAGTCCGCTGCATAGCGCAGGAAGCGGCGGCCGGTGGGCGTCGATCCGGTAAAGGCCACCATATCGACATCCATATGCATGCCGATCGGTTCTCCGACTTCCTTGCCGCCGCCGGTCACGACATTGAACACGCCGGCTGGAATGCCCGCTTCATGGGCAAGCTCGGCGACACGCAGCGTGGTGAGCGTCGTTTCCTGCGCAGGCTTGACGATCACCGAGCAGCCGGCAGCGAGCGCCGGACCGATCTTCCAGGCCAGCATCAAAAGCGGAAAATTCCACGGAAGCACGCATCCGACGACACCGACCGGCTCACGCACGATCATCGTCAGTGCATTCGCGCCGACAGGCGCGGTGTTGTCATAGAGCTTGTCGATCAGTTCGGCGTGCCAACGGATCGTATGAATGGTATCGGGAACATCGACCGTCTGGCATTCGCCGACCGGCTTGCCGCTGTCGAGGCTTTCCATCACGGCGAGCTCGTGACGATTGTCCTCCAGCAGCCTGGCAAGCTTGAGGAGCACCGCCTTGCGTTCAGCCGGCGAACGCAGCCGCCAGCGGCCGTCGTCGAAGGCTTGCCTTGCCTTGGCGACGGCGGCGTCGACATCGGTGGCATCGCATGCGGCAATCTCGGCGAGAACCTCGCCCGTCGCGGGATTCGTCGAGGTGAATGTCTGCCCTGAATTGGCCGGACGAAATGCGCCATCGACGAAGGCATTCGTCGGAAACTGAAGACCGGCGGCGATCGCCTTGTATTCGGAAGCGGTCAAGGGTTCATGCATGATTTGCTCCCGAGGTGATCTGGCCGACCGTGCGCTTCAACGTGGCGACGACGGTCTGGAGGGTTCGTTTTTCTTCGGAGTTGAGCGGACGCAGCGGCGCACGGACCGATCCGACATTCAGCCCGATCAATTCGCATCCATGCTTGATAGATTGGACGAACTTCCCGCATTCCAGGAAATCCATGAGCGGCAGCATCGCCGTCATGATGGCGCGGCCCTTGTCGAAATTCTTTTCGAGCAAGCAGGCTTCATAGAGGGCGACATGTTCGCGCGGGAGGAAATTGGAGCCGGCGCAGACCCAGCTCTTCGCGCCCCATGCGAAGAATTCGAGCGCCTGGTCGTCCCAGCCGCAGGACAGCGCAATATGGGGAAATTTCCGGGCCAGCAGATGCAGATTGCCCATGTCGCCGGAACTTTCCTTGATGGCGATCACGTTCCTGGACTTGCCGAGCCGGGAGAAATACTCCTCGCCCATCATCACGCCCATACGAGCCGGATAGTTGTAGAGCATGATCGGCAGGTTCGCCGCGC
>NZ_JBFUAY010000031.1:0-53225 GCF_056406015.1 Rhizobium sp. P1_E1
TTGCAGAAACAGGCCCAGGTGGATTTCTCTTTTGCGAGTCATGACAATATCCTTCGTCATTCTGGATTTTGGGCGGCATCCTGGTTGAGCAGCGCCAGAAGTTGGCGAAGGTCGGCCGTGCTGCTCATTGTCCGGACGAGCGACGGGACATCCGCGAAGGCGGGATTGCGCGCAGTTGCGTCGCGAAATTTTTCGGCCGGATCGCTCAGCCCCGGCAGGCCGTCGAAGCGGCGCTGTATCGCGCTGCCGTCGCGAAGCACGATATCGACGATCACGAAGCGGGTGCGTGGATCGCTCGACATGCGCGGCGCAGTCTCGTCGTGGCGGCGGCCGGCGCGCCGGGCAAGGTCCATCAGGCGCGGCAAGACAGGCCGCTCGTCGAAATGGTCGAGCCGCAGAGCCCCGTCGATGAGGGCGGCGGCGAACACGTATTCGGGACTGAAGCGCGCCTCGATCCCATTGCCGGGCTTGCTCACCACCAGGGCGGCATCGGCGCCGGGCGGGTAGGTGAAGGTGATATACTCGATCGCATCAGCCTCCAGACCTTCCCGGTTGAGGCCGATGCCGAGAGACGCGACCGGATGGCTGGCGGTGCAGCAGGGATAGGCCTTCAGCGTCAGCCCGGGCGCCACGATCTGCCATGGCGAACCCCAGTTCTCGGTCACGGCGGACGGGCGTTCCGCGCCGAAGGCATAGACCGAATGGAAGCCGACCGGATTGTCGAGGAAATCCGGCGCGCCGCCGAAACCTGCAGCGGCCATCCTCGCCGACAGGAGCCCGGATCGCGCCGCCATGCCGGCGTGGAAAGGTTTGGCGTCCGTGCCGAACTGCAGCCGCAGGCCGGACGATTGCGTTGCCGCAAGGCCCAGCGCGACGGCGGTCTCGTCGATGGAGGCGCGGGTCAGATGGGCGATTGCCGCCGCCGCGCCGATCGTCCCGAGCGTCGCCGTGGCATGGAAACCGTTCTCGTAGTGCTGTGAGCCGAGCGACAACCCCAGCCGCGCCATGGCTTCGAGCCCGACGATATAGGAGGCGATCAGCGCATCTGCGGAAAATTCGCGCTCGGCGGCGAACGCCAGCAGGGCCGGGATGATCACGGTCGTCGGATGGCCGCGCACGCTTGCATGCACGTCGTCATAATCGAGCACATGGCCGGCATGACCGTTGACGAGCGCCGCGACCAGCGGATCGGTTCGGCGCGAGCTGCCGAGCAGGATCGCTTCGCCCGCCAGATTGGCACCGACGGTATCTGCCAGAATGCCGGTCGTGCGGTCGCCGGCGCCTGCGATCGCACAGGCGAGAAAATCGATGATCGCCGTGCGCGCCGCGTCCAATGCCACGGGATCTTTCGATGGATCCGAGGAGATGATCGCCTGGGCGAATGCCGAAGTCAGAGGCGCGAATGTGCTCGTCATGAAAAAATCCTAGATGCCTTCGCGCACTGGCCCGCGCCCACCGGCGAGACCACCGACGAATTGGCGGATACGGGGATTGTCGAAGGTGTGGAAAATCTGTTCAGGCGAGCCTTGGTCGACGATGCGGCCGTTCTCGGTGAAGACGACGATGTCGCTGATCTCCTCGGCGAACCGCATTTCGTGGGTCACGAGGATGCTGGTCATGCCGTCGCGGATGAGGTCGCGGATCACCCACAGCACTTCGCCCACCGTCTCGGGGTCAAGCGCCGAGGTGACTTCGTCGAACAGCACCAGTTCCGGCTTCATCGCCAGCGCGCGGGCGATCGCGACGCGCTGCTGCTGACCACCGGAAAGCTGGCCGGGATAGGCGCCGGCCTTTTCCGAAAGCCTGACCTTGTCGAGCAGTTCGCGTGCGAGTTTTTCCGCTTCGCGCCGCTCGACGCCGAGGATGCGGGTCGGGGCCAGCACGATATTGTCCAGCACGCTCAGGTGGGGAAAGAGATTGTACTGCTGGAAGACGATGCCGATACGCTTGCGCAGCGCGATGCGTTCGCTCTCCTTGGCCAGTTGATCGACGCGGGTGCCGTCGACCGTGATGCGGCCGCGCTGCGGCGCCACCAATGCGTTGATGCAGCGCAGGATCGTCGACTTTCCCGAACCGGACGGGCCGATAATGGAAACCGCATTGCCCTTGTTGACGGTGAGGTCTATGCCCTTCAGCACCTCCGTCTGGCCGAAGGACAGGTGCACGTCTTCCAGTCGCACGATCGTTTCGTCGGGTTTTGCGTTCATCATTCAAATCCTCAGGCCGTCTTGAAGCGCCGCTCGAGGCGTCGGGTCAGGCGGGCGATCGGGTAGCAAAGCGTGAAGAAGGCCGCCATCACCACGATATAGGCGATGATCGTGAAATCGAGGCGGCGCACGGATGTGCTGGCATCGGTTGCCGCATGCAATAGTTCGTGCACGCCAACCAGCGAGGCGAGCGACGTGCCCATGGTGATGGAGGCCAATATGTTCATCCATGGCGGCAGCGAGCGCCGCAGGCATTGCGGCAGGATGATCCAGCGCAGGGCCTGGCCGCGCGAAAAACCGAGCCCCTTTGCCGCTTCCCATTGCGTGGTCGGGATCGAAAGGATGGCGCCGCGGGTGATCTCGGCCACATAGGCGCTGGCCGGTATGGCAAGGCCGATCACCGCCTTCATCCAATCCGGGAAGGGCAGATAGTTGCCGGCCACCACGATTTCGAAGGGAAAGATGTAAGTCGTCGCGAAGATCAGCACGAGATGCGGGGCATTGCGGAAGACTTGCACATAGGCGACCACCGGGTAGCGCACCAGCTTGAAGGGAACCAGTTCCAGTATGCCGAACACGGCTCCGACGGTCGTTCCAAGCGTCATCGCGCACAGGCTGATGACGACGTTCATCATGAAGCCCGAGCCGAGATAGGGAAGCCACGTCACCAGTTCGCGCCCCAGCGTCAGGTCGGCCAGCGACCAGAGGACGATAACAAGCGGGAGTGCCGTAAAGCCGATATTGCGCAGCAGGCGACCACTCCTGCGCTGCTCGGAAAGTACCGCAGTCGTCATAGGCCATACCCCGGAATGGCGAGCTTGCGCTCCACCCACAGGCCGATGCGGGCAACGGCAAGGTTGATGATGCTGAAGAACAGCAGAATGACGATCATCAGTGACACCACGTTGTCGCGCTGCGTCCAGACCATGATCGAGGCATAGGTAATCTCGCTGACTGCAATCGCATTACCCACCGTCGTCAACTTCACGAGATTGATGAGATTGTTGACGATCGCGGGCAGCGATGCCCTCAATGCCAGGGGAACTTCGACGTAACGGAGGATCTGCAGCGTGCTGAAGCCGATGCCGCGCGCCGCTTCCACCGTGGCCGACGGCACCGCCTCGATACCTGCGCGGATCGCCTCGGCATGCAAGGCGGCGATGTGCAGTCCGACCACCGCCACCACCCAAAAGAAGGGTGTCAGCGGATTGTTCTGCGTCCCGCCGACCAGGTTCGATACGAATGTATTGAGAACGAGGAAGCTGAACATCAACTGTACCAGCGTCGGCGTGTTTCGGGTGATTTCCACGAAAGCGCGGACCGGCGTCGATAGCCAGGGCTTGCCGGATGTCAGGCAGGCGGCAAACAGCAGCCCGGCAATCAGGCTGACGGGGATCAAGAGGGCAATCAGATAGAGCGTGGTGATGAAACCATCACGCCATATCTGCGCCTCGTACCCCGTCGCTAGGAACTCGTAGTTAAGGCCAAGCCTGTTCGTCAGGTTGACGAACAGGCTGGTCATGCTGGTGTCGTGCATGTCGATCCGCCAGTGTAACCTGTCTTACTTGCCAGCCGACAGGGTCTTGCGCTCTTGTTCGAGATAGTCGGTATTGCGGAGCCGGTTCGCCTTCGCAAATTCCAGGAGCTTTCCTGACGTATGGAGCTGCCGGATCGACTTATCGAGTGCCTCGGCCGTCTCCTTTTCGCCTTTTCGCACCCAGATTACCGAGTCGGAAGGGAGCAGTTCGGTCGGGAAGAGAATGGTGTAGTCCTTCCACTCCTCGGGCCGGTCCTCCAGCAGAAGGCCGACGGTTGCGCCGACATGGACGGCGGCGACACAATTGCCGCCCTGCAGTGCCAGCAGCGATTCCGGCTGGCTCGGCAAGCCCTTTACCTCGGCGCCGTATTGTTCGATGAGCGGCTGCGTGAAGTTCGACCCTTGCGAAACGCAGACCGGCTTTCCCTTGAGATCTGCCCAGTCCTTCAGGCCGCTGTCCTTGCGTCCGACGGCAGCACCGCCGCTGCGATCATACGGCGTCGCCACCCAATCAAGAACTTTGGCGCGGTCCTCGGTATATTGCATGTTCGCAATCAGGATATCGACCTTGCCCTGCTGGAGAAATTGCACCCGGTTCGGGGGCGTGACGGTGACTGTTTCCAGCTTGACGCCAAGATCGTCCGAGAGCGCTTTTGCAATATCGAGATTGTATCCCTTCTGCGTTTGCGATGTCGGATCGATATAGCCGAAGGGCGCCCCCGAGAGGATGACGCCAACGGTAAGGGTGCCGCGGGCTTTGATGCGGTCGAGCGTGGCATCCGCGGATGCCTGCGTTGCCGCCAACAAGGCAATCGACATGGCGAGGAGCGCCTTCGGGAGAAATTTGCGTGACATGTTTGAGCTCCGTCTTGGGAAGGTAGAAGGACCGGTTCAGGTCCCCGAGCAATTGCAGCACTCTTTGGCTCGACTGCTATGGCGTGGATGTGCGCCACTTTGAGGTGAGGCCGAAAAGGCTGGTGATGAGATGGACGTCGGCTTCCCGCGCAATATTGGGCATGCTTCTCCGCGCTGATAGAAAAGAACGCTGACCGCATCGCATTCCTGCGCGAATCGGCAACTGGACGGCTTTGAAAGGCATAGGGAACCAATGAGAGAGAAGGAACGTTCTGTCTCAGAGAAAATCATCATTGTGATGGATTTTGTAGATTTTATTTTCTGAAATAGGTGCGTTCGTTGAAAAATCTTGTGCACGAGAGGGTTGCTGATCGGCAACCTTCCCGCCCGGTAATGGCATCAAAAATCGGATTTTGCTCGGCCGAACTCCGGCCGTCTTGCGGCTAATCCCGACTGGGCAACCCGCCTTAGCGGATCGTCACGAAATCGGCCGAGGCGAGGACGTTGTTCGGCGCCGGCGTCTTCTTGAATTTCAGCGTCACCACCTTGTAGCCTTCGGTTTCGAGTTTCGAGAGCAGGGTTGGTAGCATCGTCGCCGTGCGTTTGTGGATGTCATGCATCAGGATGATGCCGCGGCCGCGCTTGTGCAAGAGGTTCATCGTCCGCTGCGTTATGGAGACCGGCGTCGTGGTGAAGTAGTCCTTGCTGTCGATATCGACATCCATGACCACCATGTCGCGCATGGCGACCGCGGCGCGCAGCCTGTGGCTCTCGGCAAGATAAGGGAAGCGGAAGAAGGAGACATCGGTTCCGGTCGCCTTGGTCACCGCCAATTCGCCCTTGATCACCTCGGCCATCGCCGCGTCGAAACTCAGCGAAGCGAGGTTGGCGTGGTCATAAGTGTGGCTGCCGATCGTGTTGCCGTCCTGGGCGACCTTGCGGGCGAGCGCCGGATGCATCTCGGCCATCTCGCCGACCATCATGAAGGCGCCCTTGACGCCGAACTGGTCGAGGATTGCCAGCACCTTATCGGTCCGGCCGGGGATCGGGCCATCGTCGAAGCTGAGGATCACTTCCTTGTCCTGGAGCTTGAGATCGGCGAGCGAGGAGACCTCCAGCGTTCGTCCGGCCAGATGGTGCCAGCCGGTTAGGCGCGGCGTCGCATCGTCGCCGGCATAGGCAAGTTTCCGCTCTTCGGGCGCGATCACCGAGGAGGTTTTGATCGATGTGTCAGGAGCGGATTGTCTGGTGGTGCTGCAGGCGGAGAGGGCGGCCGTGAGGGCCATGCAGGACAGAACGAAAAGACGATACATGGAAAGGGCTCAACAAATCGGTAACGAATGTTGAGACAACCTTTCGGATTATGGTTAACGATCGGTTGATAATGGCCCAAATTGCGTTGATGCGCGGCACTTCGCCACGCATTCGATGAGACCTGTGGCTATCCCGCCATCGCTTCTTCGTATTCGGCCGACAGCATCAGCCAGTCTTCCTCGGCGGCAGCCAGTTTTGCAGCAGCTTCGCCGCGCTGTTTTGCCTTCTCGGCGGCTTTAGCGGGCGTCTTCTCGTAAAGGACCGGATCCGCAAGTTCCGCGTCAAGCGCCTGAATCTGTTTCTCCAGCTTCGCCGTCAAGGATTCGATTTCGTTGATCTTTTTCTTAAGTGGCGTCAGTGAGGCGCGACGTTCGGCATTGAGCTTGCGCTGGTCGGCCTTCGATGTCGCGTCTTCAGTTAGCTGCGGCTTTTCTTCTTTTTTTTTACCGGATGTGACGATGAGGTCGCGGTACTCGTCCATATCGCCTTCGAAGGTCGTCACCGTACCGCCGTTGACCAGCCACAGCCGATCGACCGTCGCTTCGATCAGATGGCGATCGTGCGAGATCAAGATGACGRCGCCTTCGAAGTCGTTGAGCGCCTCGATCAGCGCGCGGCGGCTGTCGATGTCGAGGTGGTTGGTCGGCTCGTCGAGGATCAGCAGGTTCGGCGCATTGAAAGCGGCAAGCCCCATCAGCAGGCGGGCTTTTTCGCCGCCGGAAAGATCCTTGGCGGCCGTCGCCATCTTTTCGGTCGCAAGCCCCATCTGGGCGACGCGGGCGCGCACCTTGGCTTCCGGCGCGCCCGGCATCAACCGGCGCACATGCTCCACGGGCGATTGCTCGGGGATGAGGTCGTCGAGCTGGTGCTGCGCGAAGAAGCCGATCTTCAGGCTCGGCGCGATCTTCACTTCACCGCTCTCCGGCGCGAGCCGGCCGGAGATGAATTTGGCGAAGGTCGATTTGCCGTTGCCGTTCGAGCCGAGCAGGGCGATCCGGTCGTCATTGTCGATACGAAGATTGAGGTTCTTCAGGATCGGATTGCCGGGCTCATAGCCGACGGCACCACTCTGGATCGCGACGATCGGCGAAGCCGGCTGCTTTTCCGGCTCGGGAAAAGTGATCGGCTGCACATGGTCCTCGATCACCGCAGCGACCGTTCCCATGCGCTCGAGCGCCTTGACACGCGATTGTGCCTGTCGGGCCTTGGAAGCCTTGGCTTTGAAGCGATCGATGAAGCCCTGCAGATGTTTGCGTGCCGCGTCGTTCTTGGCCTTGGCCTTCGTCTGCAATTCGTCGGCTTCCGCCTTCTGCCGCTCGAACTGGTCGTATCCGCCGCGATAGAAGGTAAGCTTCTTCTGGTCGAGATGGACGATCGCATTGACCGCATTGTTCAGGAGGTCGCGATCGTGGCTGATGATGATGACGGTGTGCGGATAGCGCCTGACATAGTCTTCCAGCCACAGCGTGCCTTCGAGGTCGAGATAGTTGGTCGGCTCGTCGAGCAGAAGCAGGTCCGGCTCGGAAAACAGCACGGCGGCGAGGGCGACGCGCATGCGCCAGCCGCCGGAGAAGGAGGAGGCGGGGCGGGCTTGCGCCGCCTTGTCGAAGCCGAGGCCGGCAAGAATACTCGCCGCGCGCGCTTCGGCAGAATGCGCGTCGATATCGACAAGGCGCATCTGGATTTCGGCGATGCGGTGCGGGTCGGTCGCGGTTTCCGCCTCGGCAACGAGGGCGGTGCGTTCCTTGTCCGCGGCAAGCACGATCTCGATCAGAGCGTCCTCAGTCGCCGGTGCTTCCTGCGCCACCTGGCCGATGCGTGCGGCCTTCGGGATCGACACCGATCCGCTCTCCGAGCCGAGATCGCCGGTGATGACGCGAAAAAGCGTGGACTTGCCGGCGCCGTTGCGCCCGACGAGCCCTGCCTTCGTGCCCGAAGGCAGCGAAATGCTGGCATTGTCGAGTAGCAGGCGCCCGGCGATGCGGGCGGAAATATCGGTGAGCGTGATCATGGCCGGCGTTTTGGCCGAAAGCGCTCGCCAAGGCAAGAGCGCTTATCCCGCGCCAAGCTTGCTTGTGCGCTGACAAGCCTGCTTATCCCGGGGACTAGCCTGCTTGTCCCACCGCAAGATTGCTTGTGCGTCTCAGCGGCCGAAAGCCTGCACCGGCAGTCGGGGGTTCGATTGTGCGGCGAGAAGCGCCACCCGGGCATTGGCCTGTAACTGTCCTGGCGTTGCCGCATCTGTGCTGAGTGCCACGCCGATCGAGATGGTGAGCCTGCCGGGATCGGCCTTGTCGGATGTCGCAAAGACCAGATTGTCCTCGACGGAGGAGCGAAGGCGTTCGGCGATCGTCATTGCATCCTGCATGCCGACATTGGAAAACAAAAGGGCGAATTCGTCAGCCTCGGTGCGGGCAATAAAATCGTTCTTCTTGATCGACTTTTGGAGGAGGCCGGCGAGCTTCTTCAGGAGCTTGTTGCCTGCCTGGGTGCCGTATTTGCCGTTGAGGTCGGTGAAATTGTCGATATCGACCATGATCAGCGCGCTGCCGGCGGCACCTTCCTCCCGCTCGTAGAGGTCGGCAATCGTCCGGTTCAGTGCGATGCGGTTCGGAAGTCCGGTGATCCTGTCGGCGATCGCAGCCGATTGCATCGCGGAAATACCGCGCTCCAGCGTTTCCAGCGTCTTGATGTCGTCCTGCAGCCTGGCGCCGATTTCCATCTCCGCCGCAAGAACGGTCGAAAGCGAAGCCGTGAGGTAGTCGACCTCGCCGAGGAAAGCGGCAAGGCTCTGGTCGTCGTGGCCGGAAACGGATTTCAGGATCGTGCCGCAGGCGCGCGCAAAGGCGTTCTTGTGCTTCAGCCCTTCGGCAAGCCTTTCCGCCACGTCGCGCAGCATCCGGCTCGCCTCGTTCCGTGATGTCTCGCCCGCCAGCCCGCAATGGCCGACGAGGCGGTATTTCAGGCCGAGTTCGTCGAGCATCGGCTGCTGCGGCTGCGGTCCGAGTGCTGCAATATCCTGCGCAAGGCCGGCATTGAGCCCGACGATCGCCTCATGAAAGAGTTCGTAATTGCGCGGTAGTGCCGCGACGTTCAGGCGCGCCATGTGCTGGGCGATCTTCTGAATATCCGCCATCGGCGTCGGGCGCACAGCCTCGCGCGGCACCAGTGTGTTTGCGCTTGCATTCTGCATGACGATCCCTCGCGGCCCGGCCTCATCTCTCACATCCGCTATGCCCGCAAGCTTTTAAGAGAGGCTGAATGTTCAACGGCGAAGCCCTGGATTGGCGGTGGAACCGGCAAAGGCGGTTAATGCCGTGTTGAGAGCGAAGGCCTCACACCCTGTAGCGTGCAAGATCGAATGGCTTTTCGCGCAACATCGAATGGCTACAGAGTATTTTGATCTCCCGGCCCCAAAAGGCTTGTAAAAAGGCCCCTGGTGATAGCTGGTTTCAAGAAGAGCAACGCTGCTAGGCTGGACTCTCGGAACACACGGAAATCAGTCGCTGTGAAAGTTGGGAGCAATGTCCGATCGGCTGGCGGACCATCTTCGTCTCACATTTCGTATTGCCGGCTTAAGCCTTCTTGAGGCGAACTAATATTATTTTCGGGTTGTCCGGTGCTCGCTCGACATCGACGATACCGAACGACCTCACGAGATCGCTTAGTCTGGGGAAGCCGTAATTGCGTGCATCGAAGTCGGGCGCTTGCTTCGCCAGATGCCCTCCCACTTGGGCCAGATTGGCTCGACCGTCTTCATCAGCAGTTGCGATAATCGCTTTGGTCAACATGTCTCGTGCCGTTTTATTCAAGTCCGCCTTTTTAGACGTCGCCTTGGTGGCGGCAGGCTTGGCCTGGACTGGGTTTTGGGTGGGAGCCGCTGCTTCTTCGAGCTCCGCAGCCTGAGCATTGAGCACATCGAAATAGACGAACTTGTCACAGGCAGTGATGAAGGGGCGCGGAGTCTTCCGCTCACCGAACCCATAGACGGTGACAGCTTGCTCCCGGATTCTCGCCGCCAGCCGCGCAAAATCGCTGTCACTGGAGATAATACAGAATCCCGCGAAACGACCAGTATACAACAAGTCCATGGCGTCGATGATCATTGCGCCATCGGTCGCGTTCTTTCCAGTCGTGTAGGCGAATTGCTGAATTGGCTGGATGGAATGTTCGAGCAGGCATTCCTTCCAGCCCCTTAGGTTGGGAGCGGTCCAGTCACCGTAGATGCGTTTGACGCTAGCGATTCCGTAGTTGGCAATCTCAGCCATGAGGCCGCGGACGATCTTTGGCGAAGCGTTGTCGCCATCAATCAACAGCGCTAGGTGTTTAGTTCCGGAATTTTCTGTTGCCATTTATCTCTCCCGCGATGCTCGCAAAACTATATGTCGTGCAGTCTATTGCAGCTGCGACAATGTGGAAACAGGAGGTTGATAAGGATAACGAGAAACGGAAAGAACACTTGGGCGGTCGCCGCGAAGTATATCTACCCAAAGGCGTCCTGGATCGCTTAGGGCATTAGGCTCTGTTGACAAAGTTGATGGTGAAGATGCGATAAGGTCGCTTCCTGATGGAGGGGTTTCATGGCCGGACCTGTTTTGCAGATACTCGAGCTTGTCGACAGGCTCTTTCAAGAGAAGGCCTCGTGGCCAGAACTCATCAAGGAGATAAGAGGCGCATCCGGCGTTGACATTTTGACGGCGGAAAGGATTGCCTTTTCCCACACCGGTTGGAGACGATTGTGTAACCATCGGATCAATCACGATCCTGAATGCAAAAAACAAGCAGCACGACACATCAAAATCCATGGGCCAAGCTCACTGATTTCGTCTGTAGGTGAAACCTTTTCCGTTGCAGCGCCAGAGGTGACCTAAAGACGTTCCACAAAGTGCGGCAGCCATATTTTTGCCGCAGCCAGTGAAAGGAACGCTTCGAAGGAAGTTCGGGTTTTGTCGTAACGAGTGGCGATTCTACGGAACTGCTTGAGCCGGTTGAACATTCGCTCGATACGGTTGCGGTCTTTATATATCTCAAAGTCGCAGGAAGGCGGGTTTTTGCGGTTCGCTTTCGGCGGGATAACCGGACGAATACCATGGATGAGCAGCTCTTCGCGAACAGCGTCGCCGTCATAGCCCTTGTCGGCTAGAAATGACCTTGGTTTGCCCACGGGTATGGCAAGAAGAGCGGGAACGGCACGATAATCGGAGGTCTCGCCGCCTGTCAGGACAAACCAAGAGGACGCCCCTGACCGTCTGCGCGGGCATGGATTTTTGTCGTAAAGCCGCCGCGTGATCGACCAAAACCCTCCTTGTGAGTCCCCCCTTTAGTGCCCGCTGCCTGCGAATGGCCGCGAACCGTGGTGCTGTCGATCATATGTTGCCAGTCGTCGGTCATCCCAAATTCGACAAGCGTTTCCAGCAGCGCGTCCCATACGCCTTGTTCGGCCCAACGGCGGAACCGAACATAGACCGAATTCCACTTTCCATACCGCTCGTGCATATCCCGCCACGGACAACCAACACGCAAGACATGGAGCATTCCGTTAAAAAAGCGATGGTTGTCATGGGAGGGCCGAGACTTGCGACCACGCTCGGTCGGCAACAGTGGTTCGATGATCCGCCACTCCTCATCACTCCAATCGCCTCGCGCCACTGCTGCCTCCTAAAAAGCAGTCTTGAATCACGCCTCAGCCGATTTGGGAATTCACTTTGTCAACAGAGCCTAGGCTTACGATGATCATCGGCCTCGTCGCGCTATGCGCGTGAACCTAGCTTACGGTACGTTAGTGCTCGTCGGGTTCTTGTGTTCTAACTATTTAATTGAGAACGGGCCTCACATCCACTCGCGGCCCTCGCTGCGCAGGAAGTAGATGAGATCAAGCATGAGGCTCGGCCTGCCGAGCGCCGTCAGCGTCATATGGCACTGGCCGCGATGATGGGTTTGGTGGTTGAAGAAATGCGCGAGCGCTGCCGACAGAGGCTGGGTGATCTCGACCGGCTGTACCACCGTTACATAGGTGAAGTTGGCTGCGAGGGTTCTATCGTCCAGCATGCCTGTCCAGGCAATGATCCGCTCGTCCTCTGCTTGGCGTGCGGCGGCAAGAGCATCCAGTTCTCCGAAGAGCACGGCATCGAGTGTCGTCGGCGCTTCGCCGGTGTCGGTGAAGCGCTTCATCCATATCCGGTCGGCGACGAGCAGGTGATTGAGCGTGCGATGAAGCGAGCCGAAGAAAGCGCCGCGGTCGCTGCGGAATTCCGCATCGCTGAGTTCGGCGGCAGCCGCATAGACTTGCGTGTTGGCCCAGCGATTATAGGCGGCGAACATCCTGTAATGTCTGAGCATTCAGTCCCTCCCGGATTGGTCGCGGCAGTCTAGCCCGTTTTCCCGGAAATCGCAGTGATGCGCCCATGAAATTTCCTGATTTGATCGCAGCCGCTTTCTGTCGTGGAATGGATCGAGCTGCGATCTCGAAAGGACTGTTATGACCAGAGCCCTCTATTCCCTCTGTGGCGCCGACGAGCGGCGCTTCTTTTCGCCCCATTGCTGGAAGGCGGTGATGGCGCTGGCGCATAAGGGGCTCGATTTCGAGGAGATTCCGACGACCTATGCCCGCATCCGCGCGATCGGCGGCGGCGTCTCGTCGATTGTGCCCGTTCTCGACGATAACGGCCGGCTGATCCCCGACAGTTTCGACATCGCCCTTTATCTGGAGGAAACCTATCCTGAGCGGCCGTCACTGTTCAACGGCGAGGGCGGTAAGGCGCTATCGCGAATGGTGGAAGGCTATTCGCAGATGATCATCCATCCGGCGATCATGCGCATGGCCCTTCTCGATATCCATGCGAACCTCGACGAGAAAGACAAGGCCTATTTCCGTCAAAGCCGGGAGGCTCGGCTCGGCAAGCCGTTGGAAGTGGTTGCCGCCGACAGTGAGGCGGAGAAGGCCGCCTTCGCCGCCAAGCTGGAGCCGCTACGGCATATGCTGAAGTTCCAGCCCTTCATCGGCGGGCAGACACCGCTCTTTGCCGACTATATCGTCTTCGGCGCGCTGCAATGGCTGCGTGTCTCTGCCGGTCTCGCCATGCTAGCTGCCGACGATCCCGTCACGCTTTGGTTCGAACGCTGCCTCGATCTTCACCAAAGCCGCGGCAGGACTGTGACAGCGGCGTGAAATTGCCGCCTACCTCTTGTTTTCGGGCGTTGGGGCGGGTAAAGACCGCCCACTTTTTCCGAGAAAACAGAGGATTTGACTATGGCGATTGAACGCACCTTCTCGATGATCAAGCCGGACGCAACGAAGCGCAACCTGACGGGCGCCATCACCAAGATGCTCGAAGATGCCGGCCTGCGTGTCGTCGCTTCCAAGCGCGTCTGGATGAGCCGTCGCGAAGCCGAAGGCTTCTACGCCGTTCACAAGGACCGTCCCTTCTTCGGCGAACTGGTCGAAGGCATGACCTCCGGCCCGACCATCGTCCAGGTGCTCGAAGGCGAAGGCGCGATCCTCAAGAACCGCGAAATCATGGGCGCGACCAACCCGGCAAACGCTGACGAAGGCACGATCCGCAAGGTTCACGCTCTGTCGATCGGCGAAAACTCGGTTCACGGTTCGGATGCTCCTGAAACGGCCGCCCAGGAAATCAAGTACTGGTTCTCCGATACCGAAATCGTCGGCTGAGGCTGCGCTTCGGCATTCGCCGGCAATGCCTTGAATTGACTCTCGAAAGCCGGGGCCTTGCTCCGGCTTTTTCTATGCATTTCTTCTATGCAGGGCATTTGTCGGTGTTAGAGAAATCGACGGTGCCGTCAGGCTTGAAGACCTCCGGGTTCTTTTCATAAAGCGCGCCGAGCACGAGCGGCTTGCTCGGCAGGACGGTCTGGTCGAGGTCGGACCGGAACTGCGTCTTCAATTCCTGCAGCACCTTGCCGTCCTTGTCGACCAGCCGGACACTCACGGAATAGGGGCGGTCCTTGCGTACGCAGTGCAGTTTTTCGCTCTGCAGCGCGATCTTGTCGTCGATCGGGTAGATTTTCTGGTTCAGCACCAGCGGATCGCCGCCTTCAGGATTTTCGAATTCGGCGATGATGACCGAACCGTCGGGGATAGGCCCTGTCTTCTTCAGCGTCAGCAGATAGGTGGCGCTGGCCACCCGATAGTTGAAGACGAAGAGATGGCCGGTGACCTCGACCAGGTTTTCAGCCTGGCGTTGACAGCCGGCAAGCAGAAGGCCGGCTGCTGCCACCGTTACGATCATATATTTCCTCATGGCGTCTCCTCCTTCTTGCGGCGATAGTGACGGTTCGCCTTGGCGCGGTTGCCGCAGACCGCCATGTCGCACCAGGCTCGGCTCCTGTTCTTGCTGCGGTCGATGAACAGCCAGCCGCAATTGCCGCAGATCTTCATGCGTTGGGGATCAGGCATGGCGACCAGCCGCAGCGCCGAATGGGCGGTCGCCGCGGCCACGCTGCCAGGGCTTGCTTCGCGCAACACCTTCGCCAACGCTTCCAGCAGGCTGGCCAGCAATTGGTCGTCGCCGCCATTCAGTATACGCTTGCGGAAATAGAGGTCGATGGCTTCCCGTAGCGCGATGAAACCCGTCTCGTTTTCCCTAGCCACCGGCGTGATGTCGCCGAAGAGGGCGCGCTCGGCGCAGAATTCGGCAGCGGCGCGCGGAAAGCTCCGCATCTGGTCCCTGACCGAGAAGCGGTCGATCCGCCGCGTTGCATCGTGGCGCACAACGACGCTGTTGGCGACATCGAGCGCCAGCGCGCCGCCGGCAAAGCGGTGAGGGGTCCAGGAAAAGCTCATGATGAAATTATAACTGGCGAAATAGGTTTTACCAGTTATAATTTTGGTGACGCGGAGTGTCTGGAATGGCCTATCTTCTGCAGCAGCTGGCGAATGCAGTTCCGCTGGCCGCCCTCTATGCCGCGCTCGCCTTCGGTTATGCCGTAGCCTTCGGTGTGACGAAGCGGGCTGACATCACCTATGGGGCGATCTTCGCCTTCGCGGGCCAGATCCTGCTGCTCTTCACCGAACTCGCCTATGTCAGGTTTTGGCTGGTGCTGCCGGCCGCCCTTGCCGTCGGTGTTTGCGCTTCCATCGTCTATTCGCTGGCGGCGGGCCTATGGATCGGCCGTTCGATCATGCTGCCGCTGGTCAATAAATCGCCGAATACGGTCATCGTTGCCGCCCTCGGCATCATGATCGTGCTGATGGAAACGGCCCGGCTTGCCGCCAATACCCGCGCCATCTGGCTGCCGCCGTTTCTGAACGAAACGGTCGTCTTCTGGAGCGACGGCCTGTTCAAAGTGACGCTCACCCATATCCAGCTGATCAACACGGCGCTGATGTGCGCCATTATCGCTGTGGGTACGCTGATCCTCAGGCGCACCGGCTGGGGCCGCGTCTGGCGCGCCGTCACTGATGATCCGCTGGCCGCCGAGCTCTGCGGCACCAGCGCCAACCGCGTCTTCCTCGTCGCCTATGCGACCGCCGCCCTCGTCGCCACTATCTGCGGCATCCTCGCCACCTTCTATTACGGATCGATGGATTTCGGCGCCGGACTGATGTTCGGGCTGAAGGTGCTGCTGATCGCAGCTGTCGGCGGTTATTCCGATCCATTGCGCTCGGCAGGCGGCGCTGCCGGGCTTGCCGTCGTCGAAACCATGTGGGGCGCTTACGGCCCCTTCGTCTGGCGGGATCTGGTCATCTTCTCGCTGCTCGTCCTGCTCTTGGTCATGAGCCGCAGGGAGCGCGTGGTTCTCTGAAGCAATCCCAGCAAAAGTGCGCAGCGGTTTTGCGGCCGGAATTGCGTCAAACAAAAAGGTGGAGCATTTCCGTCACTCGGATAAATCAGGAAATGCGCTAATTTACTTCCACTTGTCGCGCGCCGCGTCGTCGGCGTCTTTCGCCGCGACCCAGTCGCCGGTGGCGCCATCCCTAGCGTGCTCCTTCTTCCAGAAGGGGGCTGCGGTCTTCAGGAAATCCATGACGAAATTGGCGCCGTCGAACGCCGCCTGCCGATGCGGTGCGGTTGCGACGACGAGCACGATGTTCTCGCCTGCTGCGATCTTCCCGTAGCGGTGGATCGCGGTGAGGCCGAGAAGTCCGAAACGCGCGATGGCAAGATCGCCGATGCGCCGCATCTCCGCTTCCGCCATGCCGGGATAATGCTCGAGTTCGAGGGCGGCAAGCGTGCCGCCTTCATCGCGGCAGAGGCCGGAAAAGGTGACGACGGCGCCGATGCCGGCTTTGCCCTTCGAGAGGCGGTCGACTTCGGCCTGCAGGTCGAAGTCCTCATGCTGGACGCGGATGGTGGGGGCAATGGTCATGATAACATCCCCAACTGCGTTGATGTCGTAGCGGAGGCTATGGAGAGGGCGTGCTGTGCCAACCCCCCTCTGCCCTGCCGGGCATCTCCCCCACAAGGAGGGAGATTACGCGTGGCTTGACCATCGTGCCCATCTACAGTTTTGCCGGGCTGCGACGTGGATTGCTTGGGGAAGTTCGTGCTTCCAGCCAATCTCCCTCCTTGTGGGGGAGATGTCCGGCAGGACAGAGGGGGGTAGCGACACGGCACCACCATCACCGCCTCATCCCCCCGTCATCGGCGGAAAGATCCCGATCTCTCGGGCGCCCGATATCGGCTCGTCATGCTCGACATGCTCCATGTCGAGCGCCACGCGGATCACGTCGGGATATTGAAGTGCGGTCTCATATTCTTCGCCCAGCGTCTTCAAATGATTCAGGAGATCGGCGACGGTGACGACGGAGGAGGGGAGGTCGATCTCCTCCTCGCCCTTGCCGATGCGCTCGCGCACCCAGGCGAAATAGACAAGCCGCGTCATTCCTCGTCATCCACGATATGTTTCACCCCGGCGCGGAAATAGTCGTAGCCGGTATAGATGGTCAGCAGCGCCGCGATCCACAGCAGCGCAATGCCGGTCTGCGTCGTATAGGGGAAAATCTCGTCGCCGGCCGGGCCGGCGAGCAGGAAGGCGATGGCGACGAGCTGCAGCGTCGTCTTCCACTTGGCGATCCGCGTCACCGGTACGCTGACCTTCAGCGCCGCCAGATATTCGCGCAAGCCCGAAACCAGGATCTCGCGGCAGAGAATGGTGATCGCCGCCCAGATCGACCAGCCGGCGATGGTCTGGTCGGCCGCGACGAGAAGAAGGATCGAAGCGACCAGCAGCTTATCGGCGATCGGATCGAGCATGCGGCCGATATTCGACGTCTGGTTCCAGATGCGCGCGAGATAGCCGTCGAGGAAATCGGTGAGCGAGGCGATGACGAAGATCCACAGCGCCACCCAACGCGCCGTGTTGCTGATCGACAGCCTGCCCTCGATGAAGAAGCAGAGAACGATCAGCGGTACGGCGAGGATACGGCCGTAGGTCAGAAGATTGGGAATGCTGTACGCACGCGATGCCATGGGATCGTTTCTCTGAATTGATGCGCCGCTACAGCGCCGCACGTCTTTTCAGGCGCGCAAAGGACGCTGTAACACTTTAGAATATCCGCATCGAGCTTTCCGAAAGTCGATTCCGATTTTCGGGCCGATGCGGTAGATGACGGCTTTGGCTGCGGACCGTCAACATTCTTTCTGTCTTTTCACCGCCTTTGCGTGGAATTTGCGACGGACGCCGGTTATTTCGCGGCGTCGTCGTGGAAATGGTTATAGACCTGCTTGGCGACGGCTTCCGATATGCCTTCCACCGCCATCAGATCGGACAGGGCTGCGCGCGAAACGGCCTTTGCCGTGCCGAAATGCTGGAGCAGCGCGCGTTTGCGCGATGGCCCGATGCCGCCGATCTCGTCGAGCGGGTTCTTGATCATTTCCTTCTTGCGCCGTGCCCGGTGCGAGCCGATCGCGAAACGGTGCGCCTCGTCGCGCATGCGCTGGATGAAATAGAGCACCGGATCGCGCGGCGGCAGAGTGAAGCTCTCGCGTCCCGGCGGGAAGAAGCGTTCGCGCCCGGCGTCCCGGTCGACGCCCTTGGCGATGCCGATCGCCGTCACGCTGTCGGTGATGCCGAGTTCGGCAAGGATGGCGCGCACCGCTGTCATCTGACCCTGGCCGCCGTCGATGAGGATCACATCGGGCCAGGTGGGGAAGGGCATGTCGGCTGCATCGGGAGTGGCCGCCTGCGCGGTCCGGTCAGGAATGCCTTCCTCCTTGATCAGCCGCGAGAAGCGCCGCGTCATCACCTCCTTCATCATGCCGAAGTCGTCGCCGGGCGTGATGTCGGTCGATTTGATGTTGAACTTGCGGTACTGGTTCTTGACGAAACCTTCCGGCCCCGCGACCACCATGCCGCCGACGGCATTGGTGCCCATGATATGCGAGTTGTCGTAGATCTCGATGCGCTGCGGTGCATAGGCAAGCCCGAACGTTTCCTTGAAACCTTCGAGCAGCCGCGACTGCGACGCCGTCTCGGCAAGCTTTCGCCCATGCGCCTCGCGCGCATTGCCGACGACATGGTCGACCAGATCGCGCTTTTCGCCGCGCTGCGGCACGAGGATGGAAACCTTGTGGCCGGCTTTTTCGCTGAGCGCTGCGGCGAGCAGCTCCAGCTCCTCGACCGTCTGCGACAGCATGATCTGCTTCGGCACCGGCTTGTCGTCGTAAAACTGCGCCAGGAAGGAATTCAGCACTTCGGCGCCGGAAAGCTGCGGGTCGGCCTTCGGGAAATAGGCGCGGTTGCCCCAGTTTTGGCCGGTGCGGAAGAAGAACACCTGGATGCAGGAGATGCCGCCCTCATGGTGGATGGCGAAAACGTCAGCCTCCTCGACGCCGGCCGGATTAATGCCCTGGTGGCTCTGCACGTGCGAAAGCGCGGCCAGGCGATCGCGATAGATCGCCGCCCGCTCGAAGTCGAGGTCTTCGGCCGCCTGGTTCATGGCCTCGGCCATATGCGACTTCACCTTCTGGCTTTTGCCGGACAGGAAGTCCTTCGCCTCCTGCACCAGTTCGCCGTAACCCCCATCGCTGACCTCGTGGGTGCACGGCCCCGAACAGCGCTTGATCTGGTAGAGCAGGCAGGGTCGTGTGCGCGTTTCGAAGACGCTGTCGGTGCAGGTGCGGATCAGGAAGGCGCGCTGCAGCGAATTGATCGTGCGCCCGACCGCGCCTGCCGAAGCGAATGGTCCGAAATAGTCGCCCTTTCGCGCTCTCGCACCGCGATGCTTGAAGATCGCCGGCGCCCGGTGGTCGCCGGTGATGAGGATATAGGGAAAGGACTTGTCGTCGCGCAAAAGCACGTTAAAGCGCGGCCGCAAGCGCTTGATCAGATTCGCTTCCAGAAGCAGCGCTTCGGTTTCCGTACGCGTCGTCACGAATTCCATATTGGCTGTCTGGCGCACCATCTGGGCGATGCGGTTGGAATGCACCCGGCCGACGGCGTAATTGTTGACGCGCTTCTTCAGGCTGCGCGCCTTGCCGACATAGAGCACGTCGCCCTCGGCATTGAACATGCGGTAGACGCCGGGACTGTTGGGGAGCCGCTTGACGAATTCGCCGATCAGTTCCGCGCCGATGAGCCCGGTTTCATTGAGGCTGCCCGCATTCCAGTCGACCGTCGCCGCCAGCGGGGCGGCGGCGGAAACGTCGCCTTCCACTTCGATATCGTCTTCGCTCTCATCCGTCTCGTCGTAGAGAACGCCGCCATCCGGCAGCTTTCGTCCGTTCATTCCGTAATCTCCGCCACATCGGGCGTCTGCCAGGCGAGGTGCTGGCCGCCGTCGAGGGCAATCATCTGGCCGGTGATCGAGGGCGTGTCGTAAAGGAAGCGAATCGTTTGTCCGAATTCCTCCAGCGCCGGCCCTCGCTGCAAGATAAGGGCTGAGACCTGCGCTTGGAAGTCCTCCATCGCCTGCCGCTCGCTCGGCATCGAGGGGCCGGGGCCGATGGCATTGACGCGGATGCGTGGCGCCAATGCCTGTGCAAGCGTCTGCGTCGCCGTCCACAGCGCGGATTTGGAGAGGGTATAGGAATAGAAGCTGGGCCTCAGCGCCCAAACCCGCTGGTCGATGATATTGACGATCTGCCCCGATGCCTCAGCGGGCATCTGCTGCGCGAAGGCGGCCGCAAGGATAGAGGGCGCACGTACATGCAGGTCGAAGTGCAATGCCCAGGTGGCGGCATTGAAACTACGTGCTGAATCATGCTGGAAGACCGACGCATTATTGACGAGCAGATCGAGCGGCCCGAGCGCTTCCGACGCCTTCGCGACCAAGGCGGCTGTTTCGCCGATATCGGTGAGGTCGGCCTGCAGGGCGGTCGCCCGATATCCCTTTCGCCGCAATTCCGCCACCAGCTCTTCGGCCTCACCGATGGAGCCGTTCGCGTGGATCGCAACGGAAAAGCCATTTGCAGCAAGGTCTTCGGCGATTGCCCGTCCTATTCTTTTAGCAGCCCCTGTTATAAGGGCCGAGCGAAGTCTTTTGTGGTTCAAAATCTTGCCTTCTGATCCCGCGAGTCTGTCTGCAGACTATATAGGGGCCAACGGAGATTATATAAATAGGCCGTTGCGGTTGCGTCAGAGAGCCGGATATTCTATGTATTATTTAAGAATGCGATTTCTTAAAATAAGTATTTTCAGTTTAACACTTCAGTATGGTTAATGAAGTGTATGTTGCGTCAAAGCAACATCGAATTTCAGCCATGCGGCAGCCACAATGATATCACAATTTGGCTCTTTCAAATCCGCATTTGAGTTCCAATTTCAGTCTCGATCCGGAAGGGACATCTGGCAATATCCCGCCAATGCTTCACTGATAGACAGATGACAAGCGGCGCGGGACTGAAAGGAGACTAAGTATGCGTGTACTCATTGCTGGCCTCATGGCCTCCGTTTTTGCAATTGCGGGCGTCTCGGCAGCTCAGGCGGCCGATGCCGTCGACCAGGTTCCGGAAGCACCGGTCGCCCAGGACGCTCCAGTCAAGCCGGCAGGCAACTGGGAAGGCTTTTATCTCGGCGGCGCTGGCACCTACAACATGGGTGACTTCGGTTCCGACCGTCACACCTATGGTTTCGGCGGCCAGGTCTTCACCGGCTACAACTGGCAGCAGGGCCAGATCGTTTACGGCGTTGAATCCGATCTCGGCTACAGCGGCGACGACGTCTCCTCAGGCGGCGTCAAGAACAAGTATGGCTGGAACGGCTCCGTCCGTGGCCGCGTCGGCTACGACATGAACCCCTTCCTGCTCTACGGCACGGCCGGTCTTGCCATCGGCGACGTCAAGGTTTCCGACGACACCTCGGACGAAAGCAAGACGAACTATGGCTATACGGTCGGCGCCGGCGTCGAAGCCTTCGTGACCAACAACATCACGACGCGCCTGGAATATCGCTACACCGACTACCAGAGCAAGGACTACGACCTCGACTCCGGCAGCTTCTCGCGCGGTTACGACGAGAACAGCGTCAAGCTCGGTATCGGCGTCAAGTTCTAAGCCGACTGAACATACTGACATAAAGAAGCCGGGCACGTCGCCCGGCTTTTTGCTGTCTGCTCATTGTTCTGAAGCGCTCAGCCCTGGGACTTGAGCTCGCTATGGGCAGGGAATTTCTTGTCGAACTGCCGCAGCCAGCCAGTCAGCGGCGCATGATCGGCTTCCCACTGGTCCTTGAAGCGCAACTCGAGATAATCAAGCGTGGCCGCCAGTGCAAAATGTCCGCCGTTGAGCTTTTTGCCAAGCTTCGGCGGATTGGCGCTGAGATGAGCGAGACCGCTCGTCGCCTTCTTCCATTGCCGGTCGATCCACGGCTGGTGAACCTTTTCCTCGTCGCGGAAGCGCCGCTCGTAGACGATCGCCAGCAGGCAATCGCAGATGCCGTCGCAGAGCGCCTCGAGGATTTCCGCATCCGTGCGCTTGCCCTTCTTGGAAGGGTAGAGCCCGCCCTTCGTCAGCCGGTCGAAATAATGCATGATCGCCACGCTGTCGTATATCGATACCTCGTCATCGGTCAGAAGCGTCGGGATCTTGCCGAGCGGATTATTGTCCACCAGGATTGCCGGTGCGGTATTGGTGTCGACCCGAATGGCGTTCAACTCCAGGCTCAGAAAATGCGCGGCCATCCGCACCTTGTTGGAATAGGGCGAGGCGGGCGAACAAAGGAGCTTCATGGGGGACACCTGATGAGATTGTGGAGCTGCGGCGCGGACTATTCCGCAAGCAGCTTAAGCGGTCAATCGTCCTTGACCGCCTTGTTCTCGCCGCGCAGCCAGAAGGCGCGGTGCGACGCGAAACGGTCTTGCGCCAGATGGTCCTTCAATGCGGGCAGCAATTGGTGCAACTCGTCCTTCAGCGTGAAAGGTGGGTTGACGATGACGAGGCCTGAGCCCGTCAGTCCCGTAATGCCGCGGTCGCTGCGAACCGCGAGTTCGGCGCAGAGCATTTTCGGGATGTCGAGCGCCTGCAGCGTCTCGTGGAATTCCTTGATCGGCGCGCCCTTCTTCAGCGGATACCACAGGCAATAGGTGCCGCCGGGAAAGCGCCGATAGGCCTTTTCCAGCCCCTCGGCCAGACGCTGATATTCGTCCTCTTCCTCGAAGGGCGGATCGACGAGCACGATGCCGCGCTTCTCTTTCGGCGGCAGATGCGCGCCGAGCGCCAGCCAGCCGTCGAGCTCGGTGATGCGGGCATGGTGATCGCCCTCGAACAGCCGGTGCAGCCTGACGTAGTCCTCGGGATGCAGTTCCATCGCCGACAGCCGGTCCTGCGGCCGGAACAGCATGCGCGCAAGTTTCGGCGATCCGGGATAGAAGCGGATGCCGCCCTCAGGATTGAGTTCGCGGATTGCCGAGAGGTAGGGCTCCAGCAGTTCGGAAACCTGGGGGCCGAGGTCTGCCTCCATCAGCTTGCCGATGCCATCGACCCATTCGCCGGTTTTCTGCGCTTCTTCGGAGGAAAGGTCGTAGAGCCCGATGCCGGCATGCGTGTCGAGCACGCGGAATCCGCCATCCTTCTTCTGCATGTAGCGGATCAGCCGCGTCAGCACGGCATGTTTCAGAACATCGGCAAAGTTGCCCGCGTGATAGATGTGGCGGTAGTTCATTTTTGCTGATGTCCGTATGAATTCGCGTCATGGGGAATTTTTGTGGCTTTTGGCCGTGCAAGCCTTGGAATATACAAATGCCATGAACATTGCGACCCCCATCCACGCCAAATCATCGAAGCCGGACAACAGGGTGGGCCACACCGCCTGTCCGCATGACTGTCCCTCCACCTGCGCGCTGGAGGTCGATATATCAGAGGATGGCCGCATCGGCCGTGTGCGCGGCGCCAATGACCATTCCTACACGTCGGGCGTCATCTGCGCCAAGGTCGCCCGCTACGCCGAGCGGCTCTACCATCCCGACCGCCTGATGCATCCTCTACGTCGCGCCGGCGCCAAAGGGGCAGGGCAGTGGCAGCAGATTTCCTGGGACGAYGCGCTGGATGAGATCGCCGAAGCCTTTGTGAAGGCCGAGGCAAGGGACGGCAGCGAGGCGATCTGGCCCTATTTCTACGCCGGCACCATGGGCTGGGTGCAGCGTGATTCCATCGATCGCCTGCGTCATGCCAAGCGTTACTCCGGCTTCTTCTCCTCGATTTGCACCAACCCCGCCTGGACCGGCTTCACTATGGCGACCGGCACGCTGCGCGGTCCCGATCCGCGCGAGATGGGCCGCACCGATTGCGTCGTCATCTGGGGCACCAACGCGGTCTCGACGCAGGTCAACGTGATGACCCACGCCATCAAGTCGCGCAAGGAGCGCGGCGCGAAGATCGTCGTCATCGACATCTACGATAATCCGACGATGAAGCAGGCCGACATGGCGCTGATCGTCAAACCGGGCACCGATGCCGCACTCGCCTGCGCCGTCATGCACATCGCCTTCCGCGACGGTTACGCCGATCGTGACTATATGGCGAGATATGCCGACGATCCCGCTGGTCTCGAGGCGCATCTCAAAACCAAGACGCCGCAATGGGCCGCTGCCATCACCGGCCTATCGGTCGAGGAGATCGAAGCCTTTGCCAGCCTCGTCGGCACGACGAAGAAAACCTTCTTCCGCCTGGGCTATGGTTTCACTCGCCAGCGCAACGGCGCGGTCGCCATGCATGCGGCTGCCTCGATCGCCACCGTTCTCGGCTCCTGGCAATATGAGGGCGGCGGTGCCTTCCATTCGAACAGCGACATCTTCCGCATGAACAGCGCCGAACTGACCGGCCGGTCGATGAAGGATGCCGATATCCGCATGCTCGATCAGTCGCAGATCGGCCGCGTCCTGACCGGCGATCCCGTAGCGCTACGCCATCGCGGCCCGGTGACGGCAATGCTGATCCAGAACACCAATCCCGCAAACATCGCCCCCGAGCAGCGCCTCGTCAGACGCGGCTTCGCCCGCAATGACCTCTTTGTCGCCGTTCATGAGCAGTTCATGACTGAAACGGCTGAGATCGCCGATATCGTCATTCCCGCGACGATGTTCGTCGAGCACGATGACATCTATCGGGCCGGTGGCCAGAACCATATCCTGCTGGGGCCGAAGCTGGTCGAGCCGCCGCCAACCGTGCGCACCAATCTCTTCGTCATCGAGGAACTGGCAAAACGCCTCGGTGTCGCCGATCGCCCCGGCTTCGGCTTCACCGCCCGCGAAATGGTCGACCGCATCCTCGAATCGAGCGGCCTGCCGGATTACGACCATTTCCTCGAACACAAATGGTTCGATCGCCAGCCCGCGTTCGAGGAGGCGCATTATCTGAACGGTTTTGCCCATCCGGATGGCAAGTTCCATTTCCGCCCGGACTGGATCAATCAGCCGGCGCCGAACAAACCTCCGGCGGCGATCGGCGCGCTCGGGCCGCACGCCGCGCTACCGGCCTTCCCCGATCAGGTCGATGTCATCGAAGTCGCCGATCCCGAGCATCCCTTCCGGCTCGCCACGTCGCCGGCGCGCAACTTCCTGAATTCGAGCTTCTCCGAGACCAAGACCTCTCGCCAGAAGGAGGGCCGCCCTGAAGTGATGGTCAATCCAGCCGACGCCGAAGCCAACGGTATCGCCCATGGCGATCTCGTCCGCATCGGCAATAGCCGCGGCGATCTGCGCATTCACGCCCGCGTCACCACCGAGGTGAAATCCGGCGTGCTGATCGCCGAGGGGCTTTGGCCAAACAAGGCGCATGTCGACGGCGAGGGTATCAATGTCTTGACTGGCGCCGACCCTGTCGCGCCCTATGGTGGGGCGGCCGTGCACGACAACAAGGTCTGGCTTCGCAGGGACCCAGCATGATGCAGCCGAAATCACGGGTGAAGATCGTCAGCGAAGAAACACTGTCGAATGGGTGGACGCGGCTGAGCAGCTATCTACTCGACTATATCGACCGCAAGGGCGCAACCCAACGGCTGAAGCGGGAGATCTATCACCGCACGCCCGCTGCCTGCATCCTGCTTTATGATCCCAAGCGCGACCTCGTCGTTCTCGTCCGCCAGTTCCGCCTTGCCGTCCATCTCAACGGCGATCCCGCCTGGATGATCGAGGTGCCGGCCGGCCTTCTCGACGATGACCATCCCGAAGCGGCGATCCGTCGCGAGGCGATGGAGGAGACCGGCTATCGCCTGCGCGATGCGCGCTTCCTGTTCAAGTCCTATACCTCGCCGGGTGCCATCACCGAAGTCGTCCACTTCTTCGCAGCCCTCATCGACACTGCCGACCGCGTGGCGGAAGGCGGCGGTCTGGACGAGGAACACGAGGATATCGAGGTCCTCGAAACCCCGCTCGACGAGGCTGCGGCGATGATCGAAACCGGCGAAATCTTCGACGCCAAAACGATCGTGCTTCTACAGTGGGCGCTGTTGAACAGGGGCAAACTTCGATAGCGGGCAGGGCGATGGAGGCCTGGTTCGTCAAGTTGCCTCGGGCGGATCGAGATGATCCGCGACCGTCTTAGTTTTCCCCGCGAACTCGCATCATCTGCCGAAAAGCGCGCCGCTTGAGTGCAGGCATCGCGTTGATGATGCGCATCACGCCGCGCATAACAGCGAGCTGAAGTCTGCCGACAATCGGCCGATGGGCCAGATCGCCGGCATCCATCTGCTTTTTCGATTCTTGGACTGCTTCGGTACTGTAGCGAAGCATCTCGACTTCGTAGGCATGTATGGCTTCGACGAGCGGCTTTCGTCCCTGGTCCGCTTCGACCAGCATGCGTCCAAGCAGAGCGGCGTCGCGAAGCGCTGTATTGGCGCCCGCGCCTCGTCCGGGTGTCATCGTATGGACGGCGTCACCGAGCAGAGTGACATTAGAACTCGTCCAAGGCGTCAGCGGGACCGAGGTCCTCACCTTGATATCGCGGATCGTCGACGGCTCCGTCATGCGGATCAGAGTACGCAAATGCGGATGCCAGTCTCGAGCGAGCTCCAGCCCCAGCTCTCTCAATTGTTCGCCGCTCAGGCCGGCCGGATCCCGCGGGCAATTCTGCCGAGCGCCCCATATGCCCCAGCCGATGCTGTCCTCGTCGAGTGCCTCGACGAAATCCGGCCAACGAGCAGCGACACTAGGGTCGCTTCGGCTGTCGACGAACTCGAGCGAGTGAACGATTGCGCCGAAGCCCATCGGTGCCATAATCAGCGACATGCCTTTGAACATTTTGTCCGACAGCAGAGCCTTCGTCTCGACCGTCATAGGAATTTTGCCCCCGAGCGACACGATTCCGGTGTCTTCCAGACGCGCTTCCGGCAAGCGTTGCCTGCGTACCGCGGAGTTCGTGCCGTCAGCGCCCACCAGCACATCTCCCGTCGCGAGGCTTCCATCCTGAAAGCTGGCGGTGACCGACCCGTCGGCGTTATTTGAGTAACCTTGAAGCGCTTTCCCGAAGAAGACGTCATCTTCAAGTCCCCTGAGCAGAACCCGCCTCAGCGTCTTTCGAATAACATTCCTTTCATCGTCGAGAGCGTTCGGGCCTGCATCATCGATATCGAAGCTCAGCACTTCGCCCAGCTGTTCAGTGAGCATGTTGAAATAGCGCGGCGACCTGGCGCAGGTGGCGACATAGAGATCGTAGAGTTCACCGGGGATACAGGCTTTCAGCGCTCGGCTTCCAGCCGGGCTGATGCCAACGCGATAACCACCGCGGTTGGTGTTCGGCGCAAGGTCGCGCTCATACACCGCTATGCAAACCCCAGCCTGCTTAAGCAGATGTGCGAGTGCTAGACCGCCGGTCCCGGCGCCGATAATCAAAACCTTCATGGTGCTAATCCTGGTCGAGTTTGGGGTCGATGGAGAACTTGGCGGCGATCTGCCTCAGCCACTCCTCTGTCCAGGTGATGCGCTGGGCGCTGAGGTCCCCGACAATGCTGTTGACCCAGGACAATTCGGTTGCGTGAAGCACTCGGAGATATTCCATCTCGAGAAGGAAGAGCCTTGGAACGGCCTGCGCTTCCTGCAGGACTTCGTCTATCCGGCGAAGTTCTGACTCGATGGCTTTTGCTCTGAGCTCAAGCTGGCTCGCCACATCATCAGGCGTAAGCAGAGGAAGAAATGACATGGCTGCGGGGAATTCCGGATATTCCCGCGTTAAGGTCGACAATATCGCCCGCATCCATTCCAGCGCGATCTCGCGGCCCTTCTCGGTTATCTCGTACACGGTCCGCTCGGGACGCTTGTCATCCCGGACTGTTTTCTGCGGGGTGATCAAACCCTCGCGTTCGAGCCGCTGGATTGTTTGATAAAGGCTCGCCCTCTGCGTGACATTGATCACCTCGTCCTTGCCGCGCTCCTTGATGAGTCGCTGCATTCGGTACGGATGCAGCGGTTCTTCCATGAGCATTGCAAGGACGGCGAGCGCGATTGGAGAGCGTTTGATCGTTTTCATAGTCATAGTGTTACTAGTTATCTTATAACTAGTCAACGCGGTAAGCAGGGGCGTTGGCTCCTGGACAGGCGCCGGCTGGATCTATGGCCGTGAATCCGAGGGGCGAGCGCATCCAACCAATTCCAAAGCGCAAGTTTCAGCTTTAAGGTGACAACGTTGGAAATTTCATACGACTGTCACGAAGCGGTTCTATCCGCTGCGGTTTGTCAATCATCGGATGCGGTCAGGAGAAAGCCCATGTGGCTCAGCAATTTCACCCTCGTTCTCCCAAACGAGGTGGTGAGTGAAGGTTCCGTGCGTGTTGAGGATGGCGCCATCGCCGAGATCAGGCCGGAGCCGGTCGCCGGTGCTGCCATCGCTGGCGGCGGGCGGCTGCTGATGCCCGGATTCGTCGATCTGCACGGCGATATGATCGAGCGCGAGATCGCCCCACGGCCAAACGCGACGATGCCGATCGATTTCGGCATCCACGAACTCGACAAGAAGCTTGCCGCCGCCGGTGTCACGACGGCGTTCGCCGCCGTCTCCTTTGCGACCGAGAGCGTCTACGGCCATGTCCGTTCGCTGGAGACCACCTCCGCAGTGATCGAGGGCATCAACCGCCTGCGCGATGATCTGCTGATCGACCACCGCGTCCATGCCCGCTACGAAATCACCAACGTCGGCGCAGCCCCAGCACTCGAGCGCCTCCTGAATGCCGATCAGATCGACATGGTTTCCCTGACCGACCACACGCCGGGCCAGGGCCAGTATAACAACCTGCAGAGCTACATCCTCAGCATTTCCGAGCGCCGCGCCGTCTCCGAGGAAATGGCGGCGGAGATCGTCGCCAAGCGCATCGCCATGCGCAACAATCCGGACATCGAGGCCAAGCTGAGGGAAATCGTCGCGCTGTCGCTGAAGCACAAGTTGTCGCTTGCCTCGCATGACGATGACAGCGTCGAAAAAGTCGCCGAGATGCATGATCTCGGCGTCACCATTAGCGAGTTTCCGGTCACAGCAGCTGCAGCGGAAGAGGCGCGCCGCCGCGGTCTCTGGACGCTGATGGGTGCGCCGAACGCGCTGCGCGGCCAGTCGATGTCGGGCAATCTCAGCGCGCTCGACGCCGCCAAGGCCGGGCTGCTCAGCGTCATCGCCGCTGATTACCATCCGGCTGCCTTCGTGCCCGGCATCCTCAAGCTTGCCGACATGGTGGACGGCGGCCTGCCGGCAGCCGTTGCCATGGCGACTGGCAATGCGGCCCGTTCCGCCGGCCTGTCGGATCGCGGCGAGATCGCCGTCGGCCGGCGCGCCGATCTCGTCGTGGTCGAGCCGGGCGATATCAATCGCATCCGCGCCACCTTCCGCGCCGGCCGCTTCGTCTACAGCGACGGCACGCTACATCCCTTGCGGGCTTTGGCGGCTTAAGCGCGGTCGCCGATGAGCGAAATCAGTTGAGCCTTGGGAGCGGCGGTCGCGGCCTCCGCGCCGACGGCTTTGCCGCCTTCCATCGCCACTCGACCTTCGGCAAACAGCCGCAAGGCCTGCGGATAGATCTGGTGTTCGATGGTGAGCACACGCGCGGCAAGGCTTTCGGCCGTATCGCCCAAGAGAACCGGCACAGCCGCCTGGCCGATCACCGGCCCCTCATCCATGCCTTCGGTGACGAAATGCACCGTGCAGCCGGCGATCCGCATGCCGGCGTCGATCGCTCGCTGATGCGTATGCAGGCCCGGAAATAAGGGCAGCAGGGAAGGGTGGATGTTGAGCATCCGGCCTTGGTAACGCTGGATGAATGTCGCCGTCAGCAGCCGCATGTAGCCTGCCAGGCAGAGAATATCGGGTTTAAGCTCGTCGAGCGCCGAAAAGATCGCCGCCTCATGCGCATCCTTGCTGGCGTAGTCCTTGCGGGGAAAAGCGAAGGTAGAAATGCCTTCGGCATCAGCCTTGGCAAGCCCGCCGGCATCCGCCTTGTCGGAGATCACGCCGACGATCTCGGCCGGATAGTCGGCTGCCTTCGCCGCCGCAACCAGCGCCATCATGTTGGAGCCGCTGCCTGATATGAAGACGACGGCGCGTTTGCGCGGCGAGCTCATATGGCAAGCGTACCCTTGTAGACCGTGCCGGCAGCGCCTTCGTCGCGGGCGATCATGCGGCCGAGCGTGATAACTGTCTCGCCCTCGGTTTCGAGTGCCGCGGAAACCGCCGCGACGTTCTCACCGGCGACGACGGCGATCATGCCGACACCGCAGTTGAAGGTGCGCAGCATTTCTCTGGATTCGACGCCGCCAGTCTTGGCGAGCCACGAAAACACCGGCGGAACCTTGACGGCGTCAAGATCGATCTCGGCCGCCAAGTGCTTCGGCAGGACGCGCGGAATATTTTCCGGGAAACCGCCGCCGGTGATGTGCGCCAGCGCCTTGATGGCGCCGGTCTCGCGGATCGCTTTCAGAAGCGGCTTCACATAGATGCGGGTCGGCTCGAGCAGGGCTTCGCCGAGCAGCCGGCCTTCGGCAAACGGTGCGGCTGCGCTCCAGTCGAGGCCGGACAGTTCCACGATCTTGCGCACCAGCGAAAAGCCGTTGGAATGGACGCCGGAGGAGGCAAGGCCGAGGATCACATCACCCTCGGCAATATCGCCTGATGGCAGGAGCTTGCCGCGTTCGGCAGCACCCACGGCAAAGCCGGCGAGGTCGTAGTCGCCGGAGGAATACATACCGGGCATCTCGGCCGTTTCGCCGCCGATCAGCGCGCAGCCGGCCTCGCGGCAGCCGGCGGCAATGCCGCCGACGATGGCCGCGCCCTGGTCGGGGTCGAGCTTGCCGGTCGCGAAATAATCGAGGAAGAACAGCGGCTCGGCGCCCTGCACCACGAGATCGTTGACGCACATGGCAACGAGGTCGATGCCGACGGTGTCGTGATAGTCGGCATCGATCGCGATCTTCAGCTTGGTGCCGACGCCGTCATTGGCGGCGACGAGAACCGGATCGGTAAAGCCTGCAGCCTTGAGATCGAAAAGTCCGCCGAAGCCGCCGATCTCGCCGTCGGCGCCGGGACGGCGCGTCGAGCGCACCGCCGGCTTGATCTTCTCGACGAGGAGGTTACCGGCATCGATATCGACGCCCGCATCGCTATATGTCAGGCCGTTTTTCCCAGACTGGCTCATGCTGGTCTCCGATGGCTATTTCAGGCGGCAAACGTGCCGCGTCATCTGCCGGTCGCAATTGCATGACAGGGGCGTTTATGCAAGCGTTGCATGGCAAAAGCCCCCAATTTCCCGCGTCTTCCTCCAGCCTTTCGGGGATTTGGCACGACAGGGTTGACCATCTTTGCGCCTGCATCCTATGTGCTGAATGGCCGCTCCGGTTCGGATGCGGCGTTTGGCGGCGGCGAGTGATCAGCGGGGAAGCGATGCCACAGCATGTCAGCGGCAACAGTCTCAAGCGTCAGATTTTCTTCTGGCTGGTAGTGCTCGTCTTCTTCATCGTCTTCCTTTATGTCTTCAGCTCGATCCTGCTGCCCTTCATCGCCGGCATGGCGATTGCCTATTTCCTTGATCCGGTGGCTGACCGGCTTGAACGCTTGGGTCTGAGCCGCATGATGGCGACCATCGGCATTCTCGTCGCCTTCGTCATCGTCTTCACGCTGGCGCTGATGATCCTCATTCCGGTGCTCATCAGCCAGTTCAACGATTTCGCTCAGCGTCTGCCGGGTTATATCAGCCAATTACAGCAGTTCATCACGCAGGCGCAGAATTCGCTGCTGCCGGACTGGGTCGAGAACCAGATGGGCACGATCAAGGACAATCTCTCCGGCATCCTGTCGGAGGGCATGGGCTTCCTCACCGGGCTCTTCGCGCAGATCTGGAATTCCGGCAAGGCGATCGTCGACGTCATATCGCTGCTCGTGGTCACCCCCGTCGTCGCCTTCTATATCCTGCTCGATTGGGACCGTATGGTTGCCAAGGTCGACCAGTGGATCCCGCGCGATTATGTCGGCGATGTCCGCCAGATCGCCAAGGAGATCGACCAGGCGATCGCCGGTTTCATCCGCGGCCAGGGCTCGCTCTGCCTCATCCTCGGCATCTATTATGCCGTCGGCCTTTCTCTTGTCGGGCTGAATTTCGGCCTGCTGATCGGCCTCTTCGCCGGCATGATCAGTTTCATTCCCTATGTCGGCTCGATGGTTGGCCTCGTGCTCGCCATCGGCGTGGCGCTTGTGCAATTCTGGCCCGATTATCCCTGGATCGGCCTGGTGCTCGTCGTCTTCTTCAGTGGCCAGTTCCTGGAAGGCAACATTCTGCAGCCGAAGCTCGTCGGCTCCAGCGTCGGCCTGCATCCGGTCTGGCTGATGTTTGCGCTTTTTGCCTTCGGCGCGCTCTTCGGTTTCGTAGGGCTTCTGGTCGCCGTGCCCGCCGCCGCCGCCGTCGGCGTCCTTGTTCGTTTCGCGCTTTCACGCTACCTTCAGAGCGATCTTTATTTTGGCGGGTCGCTCAGTGGCCGCGCCCGGAAGACGAAATCAGTTCCCAATGAATGACGTGAAGAACGCTGATCCGAAGCGTAAGGCCGGAGAGCAGCTGCCGCTGGTCTTTTCGCACGATGCCGCAAGCGGGCGCGACGACCTCCTGATCTCGGAGCGTCTTGCCGCCGCCGTTTCGATCGTCGATGCCTGGCCGGCATGGCCATCACCGGTCGTCGTGCTCGCCGGCCCCGTCGGCTCGGGAAAATCACATCTCGCCCGCATCTGGCGGGAATTGAGCGGCGCCGTCGACATCCATCCCGAGCTTGGCTCGGACGCCGCGGTTGCCGCCGCCGCCGGCCCGGTGCTGTTCGAGGACGCCGACCGCCTCGGCTTCGACGACAACGCGCTCTTCCATGTCATCAACAGCGTGCGCGAAAACGGCACCAGCCTGTTGATTACCAGCCGCCTTTGGCCGATGTCGTGGCCAGTTTTGCTGCCCGATCTGCGTTCGCGCCTGAAAGCGGCAACCGTCGTCGAGATCGGCGAACCCGATGAGGCGCTGTTGTCGCAGGTGATCGTCAAGCTCTTCGCCGACCGGCAGCTTTATATAGATGACAAACTCGTGCTCTATATCGTGAACCGGATGGAACGGTCGCTGAACGCGGCCCAGACGATCGTCGAAAGGCTTGACCGGCTGGCCCTGTCGCGAGGCACCAAAATCACCCGGTCTCTTGCTGCCGAAGTATTGAATGAATTGGGAAATTCGGAACCGGCCGATTGACTGTCACAGTTCCGTCGTCAAACTGATATAATTGCCTTCGGCGATTGAAAACGGGGTAAGCGGACCATGGATAGCGCAGTCGCAGAACATCAGGAACTCACTCCGGAAATTAACGACAACACCCCCCCGCTGGAAGAGCTGCTCAAGAGCCCCGAGCGCTTCATCAACCGAGAATTCTCCTGGCTGCAGTTCAACCGCCGTGTCCTGGAAGAAACTTTGAACACCGAGCATCCGTTGCTTGAGCGCGTTCGCTTCCTGTCGATCTCGGCCGCCAACCTCGACGAATTCTTCATGGTGCGTGTCGCCGGCCTCGAGGGCCAGGTACGCCAGAACATCGCCATCCGCAGTCCCGACGGCAAGACGCCGGCCGAGCAGCTCGATTCGATCCTGCAGGAGATCGACCATCTGCAGATGGAGCAGCAGGCCTCGCTGGCCGTCCTGCAACAATATCTCGCCAAGGAAGACATCCTGATCGTGCGCCCCGGCGCCTTGAGCGATGCCGACCGCCAGTGGCTGGCCGCCGAATTCGAACAGGCGATCTTCCCGGTCCTGACGCCGCTGTCGATCGATCCCGCCCACCCGTTTCCCTTCATTCCGAATCTCGGCTTCTCGATCGGTCTGCAGCTCGTCAGCAAGAATGGCCGTGAGCCGATGACGGCGCTGCTGCGCCTGCCGGTGGCGCTCGACCGCTTCGTCCGTCTGCCGGATGATGGAAACACGATCCGCTACATCACGCTGGAAGATGTCGCCAACATCTTCATCCACCGGCTTTACCCGGGTTACGAGGTGCAGGGCTCCGGTACGTTCCGCGTCATCCGCGACAGCGATATCGAAGTCGAGGAAGAGGCCGAGGATCTCGTCCGCTTCTTCGAAACGGCGCTGAAACGCCGCCGCCGCGGTAAGGTCATCCGCATCGAGACCGACTCGGAAATGCCGGCCTCGCTGCGTCAGTTCGTCGTCCAGGCGCTCAATATCCCTGATAATCGCGTCGCCGTTCTGCCGGGCCTTCTGGCGTTGAACACCCTGTCCGAGATCACCAAGGCGCCGCGCGAAGATCTCAGGTTTGCCCCCTACAATGCGCGATTTCCCGAGCGCGTCCGCGAACATGCCGGCGACTGCTTCGCCGCCATCCGCGAAAAGGACATGGTCGTCCATCACCCCTACGAATCTTTCGACGTCGTGGTCCAGTTTCTTCTCCAGGCTGCGCGCGATCCTGACGTCCTGGCGATAAAGCAGACGCTTTACCGCACCTCCAACGACAGCCCGATCGTCCGCGCGCTGATCGACGCCGCCGAAGCCGGCAAGTCGGTGACGGCGCTGGTCGAGCTCAAGGCCCGCTTCGACGAAGAGGCGAACATCCGCTGGGCGCGCGATCTCGAGCGCGCCGGCGTGCAGGTCGTCTTCGGCTTCATCGAGCTCAAGACCCACGCCAAGATGTCGATGGTCGTTCGGCGCGAGGAAGGCAAGCTGCGAACCTATTGCCACCTCGGAACGGGCAACTACCACCCGATCACCGCGAAGATCTATACAGACCTGTCCTATTTCACCTGCAATCCCGTCATCGCCCACGACATGGCGAACATCTTCAACTTCATTACCGGCTACGGCGAACCGGAGCAGGGCATGCAGCTCGCGATCTCGCCCTATACGATGCGCCCGCGCATCCTGCGCCACATCGAGGAAGAGATTCAGCACGCCAGGAACGGCGCCCCGGCCGCGATCTGGATGAAGATGAATTCGCTTGTCGACCCCGACATCATCGACGCGCTCTATCGCGCCAGCCATGCCGGCGTCGAGATCGACCTCGTCGTGCGCGGCATCTGCTGCCTGCGTCCGCAGGTGCCCGGCCTTTCGGAAAAGATCCGCGTCAAGTCGATCGTCGGCCGCTTCCTCGAGCACAGCCGTATCTTCTGCTTCGGCAATGGCCACGGCCTGCCGTCCGACAAGGCGCTGGTTTACATCGGTTCGGCCGACATGATGCCGAGAAACCTCGATCGCCGTGTCGAAACCATGGTTCCGCTGACGAATCCGACCGTTCACGAGCAGGTCTTGTCACAGATTATGCTCGGCAACGTGATTGACAATCAACAAAGCTACGAGATATTGCCCGACGGTACGTCGCGACGCATGGAAGTGCGCAGGGGCGAAGAACCGTTCAATGCGCAGCAGTATTTCATGACCAATCCGAGCCTGTCGGGCCGTGGTGAAGCTCTGAAGTCCAGTGCGCCGAAGCTGATCGCCGGCCTGCTCGAAGGCCGCAACAACAAGTAAAACTGGACCTAAATGGTTGAATCTGAAGCCCAGGGGCGCCTTCCGGGGATCGCCCCGGTCTCCGTCGTCGATATTGGATCGAATTCGATTCGTCTTGTCGTCTACGAAGGCATGTCCCGTTCGCCAACCGTCCTGTTCAACGAAAAGGTCCTCTGCGGCCTCGGCAAGGGCGTCGCTCTTACCGGCAAAATGGACGAAGAGAGCGTCGCGCGGGCTCTGGCGGCGCTGCACCGTTTCAAGGCTCTGTCAGACCAGGCCCGCGCTGCCACCATGTATGTGCTGGCGACGGCGGCTGCGCGCGAGGCGAGCAACGGTCCTGATTTCATCCATCAGGCGGAAACCATCCTTAAACGCAAGGTCCGCGTACTCTCGGGTGAGGAGGAGGCGAAATTCGCCTCGCTCGGCATCATCAGCGGTTTCTACAATCCTGACGGCATTGCGGGCGACCTCGGTGGCGGCTCGCTGGAACTGATCGATATCAAGGGCAAGGAGTTCGGCAAGGGCATCACGTTGCCGCTCGGCGGCCTGCGCCTGTCGGAATATGCTGGCGGATCGCTCTCCAAGGCCCAGACCTTTGCCCGCAAGCAGTTGAAGACGGCAAAGCTGCTGTCGAAAGGCGAGGGGCGCACCTTCTACGCCGTCGGCGGCACCTGGCGAAACATCGCCAAGCTGCACATGGAAATCACCCACTATCCGCTGCACATGATGCAGGGCTATGAGGTGTCGTTCGAAGGAATGATGCAGTTCCTCGACCAGGTGGTGACCGCGCGCGACTCCAGGGAGCCGGCACTGCAGGCCGTTTCCAAGCACCGCCGTTCGCTGCTGCCTTTCGGCGCCGTCGCCATGAAGGAAGTTCTGAGTGCGATGAAGCCGTCGCTAATTTCCTTCTCGGCGCAGGGTGTGCGCGAGGGATATCTCTATTCGCTGCTGTCGGAGGCCGAGCGCCGCGCCGATCCGCTGCTTGCCGCCGCCGGAGAACTGGCAATTCTGCGTGCCCGTTCGCCGGAGCATGCCCGCGAGTTGGCGGAATGGACCGGCCGCATGATGCCCCTTTTCGGCATCCAAGAAACTGAAGAGGAAAGCCGCTACCGCCAGGCCGCCTGTCTGCTTGCCGATATCAGCTGGCGCGCCCATCCTGACTATCGCGGCCTGCAGGCGCTGAACGTCATCGCCCACTCTTCCTTCGTCGGCATCAGTCATCCCGGCCGCGCCTTTATCGCGCTTTCCAACTATTACCGTTTCGAAGGCCTGCATGACGACGGCGCCACCGGTCCGCTGGCGCAGATTGCCACGCCCCAGCTCATTGAGCGCGCCAAGCTGCTCGGCGGCATGCTGCGCGTCGTCTACCTCTTCTCTGCCTCGATGCCCGGCATCGTCAAGAACCTGACCTTCCGCAAATCGTCGAGCCCGGACCTCGACCTCGAATTCGTCGTGCCTCCCGAATATCGCGATTTCGCCGGCGAGCGCCTTGACGGCCGCCTGCAGCAGCTGTCGAGGCTGACAAACAAGCGGTTGGCGTTTCGGTTTGAATAGGTCTGTGCCACTGCACGTCGTCAGGAACGCAACCTAGGCAGCGAAAAACAAAAAGGGCGGCGCCTTCGCGCCACCCTCTGTATTTCACACCAGAACGCCGAATTACTTCGCGTTCAGGAACTCGCCGACTTCGAGCAGGCTGAACTCGTTATTGTCAGCCTTGTCGACGGCGCGGCCGGCCGAGAAGGGCAGGTTGTTGTCGTTGCCGATGATGATGTGCGTGGCGTCGACGCGGTCGACGTTTTCGATCGTCACGAACGGCATGTCGTAGACGCCGTCCTTGCTGCCGGCCTTCTTCTTGTTGTCGGGGTCCTGGATGTTCAGGAGGTCGATATAGCCGATCTTGCGGACCGCCTTGCCGACATTGGCATCGTTGAACTCGATCTTGTAGACGCGCTTCAGCACGGCCGGAGCTTCGAAGCAATCCGGCTTCGGCTGCTTCGGATCGGCGCAGGCTTTGTCCGTCGTGCCGGCGCCGTTATCGCGCTCGATGACGAGAGCGGTGGTGTCGTCGAGCATGTTGAAGTCGCCGATCGATACCCCCTTGTCTTCGAACGGATAAAGCCAGCTGCGGCCGGTCCACCTCTTGGAGGCGACATCGAATTCGATGACGCGGATGGCGGTGTGGCCATCGATGGTTTCCACAGTGCCGTCATCCTTGTAGATGGCCCCTTCGAGCAGGCCGTAGAGCTTGGCGCCGTCCTTCGACATAGCGAGGCCTTCGAAGCCGCCGGAGCGCTTCAGGTTGAAGACCGGCATCTTGGCGGCCGGGTTTGATGGAACCGAGAGAAGCGGATTGTCGGGCGAAAGCACCGGCTTGCCGTCGAGCGTCGTCGGAATGACGTCGGTGAGGCGGCCAGCGGTGTCGAACTTCAGGATGTAGGGACCGAATTCGTCGCCGAGCCAGAAGCCGTCGGCAACCGGCTGGATCGATTCGATGTCGAAGTCGGCACCGGTGAGATAGCGCGTGTCAGTACCTTCAAGCACGATCGGGAACGGAGCGATCTTGTTGGGGTCGGAGAGGAAGAGGTTCTTGACGACCTCAGCCTTGTTGCCGGCCCAGTCAAACTTCATCTGGTGCAGGAAAAGCATGGAGTCCGACGAGTTGGACTTCGAGCCGAAGCCGTTGTCGGAGAGCGTCCAGAAGGTGCCGTCGGCCATCGTCTTGACGCCCGAGAAACCCTGGATCGACTGGCCGTCGAAGGGAAGCTTCAGATCGGTGACACGGGCGCCGTCCTTACCGGGAACGGTGCCGAGCGCTTCGGTGCGCTTGCGGTCAGGCGTCGTGAACTTGCCGGCATGCTTGAGGAATTCGGGGGCGTCGGCCGGTGCCGGAACCATGGTGTTGGCAGGCAGGATCGCCTGGCCGGCGAGCTTGGCCGGGAACTGCTGCTGGTCGGCCGAAGCGGAGCCGGCGACCAGGATGAAAAGCGATACGGAAGCAAAAAGGACGTTCTTCATAATATCCCCGTGGAACGGATTGCAAAGGCCTTCCGCTTAGCAGGGCTTTAATGTCAGCGAATTGACGTTTGGGTGAAGCTTTGGTGACGTACTTACAGCGCCGCGCGTCTTTCAGACGCGTAAAGGACGCTGTAACATTTTCAATCTTCGCATCGTGCTTTCCGAAAATCGATTCCGATTTTCGGGCCGATGCGGCAGAGTCGTTGCTCAGCCGTGCAGAATGACCGCCGGCGTGTTCAGTACGGTGACTGCGCGCGAGGAAAGCGCCATGACGCCGAGCGCCTGGCCGCGCCCCTTCACGGCGTGAGTGCCGAGATCCTCGCAGCTGACGTCGTCGGGAAAGTTCATGCGCCGGGCAAGCTCAGTGGAGATCAGCACCGGCCGGTTCAGGCTGCGGCAGAGCGTCTCCAGCCGGGCAGTGGTGTTCACCGTGTCGCCGAAATAGCTGATCTTGTGATGGTCGACGCCGATTTCGGCGGTGATGATTTCGCCTCCATGAAGGGCGGCGCGGAGCTTCGGCACCTGCCCATAGCTTTTGCGCCAGCCGGCGGCATTGGCTTCGATATCGGCGAGGATATCGAAGATGCAGCGCACGCAGCGCGCATTTTTGACGCCGCGGGCAAGCGGCCAAGTGATGATCGCCGCATCGCCGACATAGTCGTTGATCATGCCCTTGTGGCGCCTGACCGGTTCGGCGAAAGTCGCAAACAGCGAGCTCAGCAGCTGCTGAGCCCTGAGGTCGCCGTGCTTTTCGGCAAAAGCCGTCGAATCGACGAGATCGATGAACAGGAAGACACGCTCTTCCCTAACCGGGTTGCGGTAGCGGCTAATGAGCATGCTGAGGAAAACCTCGCGGCCGAGCAGCTCTCGCACGCGCAAGACGAAGATCAGCAGCGCGCAGACCGCCAGCGCATAGAGGAAGACCTCGAACGGCATGATGACGAGATCGAGGAGCGATGCCGGCTTCAGCATGGCGAACGACCAGAGCAGCAGGCCGGCGCAGGCAAAGCCGATGCTCATCAGGATCTCGTAGATCACCAGCTCGGTAATGATGAAGGCGAAGGTCGGCAGCTTCTGGATGCGCCTGTAGAGCCGGCGAAACAGCACCTTGCGCTCGAAGGCGATGATCGGCATGCCGATGAAGAGCGCGAAGATCGCGCCAATGACGGGCGTCTGGTTGGAGTAGAACATCAGATCATACATGACACCGCTGGCCGCGAGGACGATCGCGATCAGGATCCAATTCTGCGTCGGAGATATTTCCCGCATGCCGCCTCTGCGCCGTGATGTCACTTCCCGCCCATTGTTTCAGGCCGGAAAAAACCGTCAAGCGAATTCGAAACTACAGCGTCCTTAGCGTGTCTTTTCGAGAGCCACTAAGGACGCTGTAGCACTTTGAATTGCTGCATAATTTTACCCTTAAATCGAGTCCGATTTAAGGAGTTAGGCAGCAACCTCAGAGGCTGACGGTTTCGACCTTCCGGTCGACGAAACGCAAGGCGATTGCGCCCTGGATCAGCTGCAGTGCCGGCTCGCCGAAAAGATCGCGCCGCCAGCCGTGCAGGGCAGCCACTTCGGCCTTCTCGCCCTCGGCGGCGATCCTGTCGAGATCCTCGCTGTTGGCGATGACCTTCGGCGCCACGCCGTGTTTTTCCGAAATCAGCTTCAGCAGCACCTTCAACAATTCGACGGCAGCAGCGGCCCCTTCGGGCGCCTGCGCCTGGCGTGGCACATGCGGCATATCGGCCTTCGGAAGAGCAAGCGCCGTGTTGACGGCCTCGATGACCGCGGCACCGGAAGTCGAGCGCTCCCAGCCCTTTGGAATGGTGCGCAGACGGCCGAGCGCCTCGGTATCCTTGGGTTGCTGCTGGGCGATCTCGTAGATCGCATCATCCTTCAGCACCCGCGAACGCGGCACGTTGCGGGCCCGCGCCTCGCGTTCGCGCCAGGCGGCGACATATTTCAGGATCGCCAGCTCCTGCGGCTTGCGCAGACGCATCTTCAGCCGCTGCCAGGCATCGTCGGGATGCATGTCGTAGGTTTCGCGCGACTCGAGAATGTCCATTTCCTCGGAGAGCCAGGAGGTGCGGCCTTCGCGATCGAGTTCCGCCTTCAGCGACAGGTAGACGTCGCGCAGGTGGGTGACGTCAGCCAGTGCATAATCCAGCTGTTTGTCCGAGAGTGGCCGGCGGCTCCAGTCGGTGAAGCGCGACGACTTGTCGATATGGACGTTCTTGATGCGGCTGACCAACTGGTCATAGGAGACGCTGTCGCCGAAGCCGCAGACCATGGCGGCGACCTGCGTGTCGAAGATCGGATGCGGAATGAGATTGCCGCGATTGAAGATGATTTCGATGTCCTGGCGCGCCGCGTGAAAGACCTTCAGCACCTTCGGATCGGCCATCAGCTCGAAGAAGGGGGCGAGATCGATGCCCTTGGCCAGCGGATCGACGAGAACTTCCGTCGTCGGGCTTGCCATCTGGATCAGGCAGAGCTCCGGCCAGAAGGTCGTTTCGCGCAGGAATTCGGTGTCGATGGTGATGAAGTCGGACTTGGCCAGCTCTTTGCAGGCGGCCGCCAAATCGGCGGTGGTTTCGATCATATCATTTCATTCGCAAGGAAAAGGTCGGTTAAACCTTCCTTCTCCTTTCGGTTCGATATGTCAATACAACAGCATACGCTTCGAGCATTGCTGGCGAAGAATCACGTCTAAACTGAGGCATGGCGCGAACGCCGGCGCGAAGCAAAGCTGCAATCGCGGCGAAAGCGCGGGCTGTCTCAGCTTACCCTGAGATAGCTCGTCATCCCCGTCTTCTGATGCTCGATGATATGGCAATGCAGCAGCCAGTCGCCGGGATTGTCGGCGACGAAGGCAAGCTGCACCTTCTCGTCCGGCTGAATGAGATAGGTATCGGACACCAGCGGCATCACCTCGCGCGTCGAGGAGGAGACCACCGTGAAGCTCATCCCGTGCAGATGAATCGGATGGGCATGCGGCGTAGTATTCTCCAGATTGAAGACATAGCTCTTGCCGAGCTTCAATTCCGCAAGCGGCGCCGTCGGATCGGGCGTATCGCCTGGCCACGGCACCTTGTTGATTGCCCAGAAACTGTAGCCCAGCGTGCCGCAGATGCTTTCGACCGCGGCATTCTCGKCGGTGGCGCTCAGTATCAACGGGATCTGCTCGGCAGTGGTTAGATCGGCCTTCGGGACGGGATTCTCGACAAGCGGCCGGAGATCGCCGATATCGCGCTTCAGCGATGATCCGACCGCGCGCAGGCTGGCGATCGTCTTCGGCGTCGTGCCGCGGATATCCTCGAGCGTTGCGACCGCACCTTCACCATCCGGCATGCGCACGGCAAGATCGAGCCGTTGACCCGGTCCGATCTGCAGGAGGTCGAGGGAAAAACGCTTCGGCACCGGATTGCCGTCGATCGCAATCACGATCGCATCGGCGCCTTCCATCTTCAGCGAGAAGATCCGCGTCACGTCGGTCACGGCAATACGCAGCCGCACCAGCCCGCCGGCTGGCGCATCATATCGCGGTTCCTGATGCCAGTTGGCGGTGCGCACCGTGCCGTAGGTACCGGTCTTGGCAGCGTCGCGCGGCCGGAAGGGAGCGATGAACTGCCCGTCGCCGCCGAGCCGCCAGTCACGCAGGTTCAGCACCACCTCGGCATCGAATTGGGGATCAGCCGGATCTTCGACGACGATGATGCCGGTCATGCCGTGCCCCATCTGCGTCAGCGTGTTGCAATGCGGATGATACCAGAAGGTGCCGGCATCGGGCGGCGTGAAGGCATAATCGAAGCTATCGCCGGTATAGATGTAGGGCTGCGTCATGAACGGCACGCCGTCCATGCGGTTATCGATGCGAAGCCCGTGCCAGTGGATCGTCGTCGGTTCGTCGAGCCCGTTTTTCAGCCGCGCCGCATAGGGTCGCCCCTTTGTCATTCTCAGAACCGGCGGCATGCCGTCATGGCTCCAGCTCATGATATCCCTGGTCGGTCCCGCCTCGGTCAGCATGGCCTCGGTCTTCACCGCCGTCAGCAGCTGCGGCTCGGGAGCCGCCTCGGCAAGCCCGAATTTACCGGCAATGCCGATGCCGACGCCATAAGCACCCGCGACAGCGGATGCCTTGAGAAGGTTGCGGCGGCTAAGGAGAGGCATGCGGAGGCTCCACGATGAGAATGCCGATCCTTGTAAAGTTGACCGACATCTTCATCAATACAGGAAACGCGGCCAAACTGCCGCAGCATACCGGTCGCAGCCTCGCCATAAACGCGTGCCAAACGCCCGGCCGCGTGCGCCAAGCCTTGACAAATCGGAGCGTCCATGCGCTTTTCCGCCCGATTTTCTTGTCGGCGCTTGAGGGTCGTGGAACCCTTGTGCCGTCTTAAGCCACATGCCAGGATTTGAGATCATGCATCGCTATCGCAGCCACACATGCGCCGCCCTCCGCAAGACGGATGTCGGCTCGACCGTCCGTATTTCCGGCTGGGTTCACCGCGTTCGCGACCATGGCGGCGTTCTCTTCATCGACCTTCGCGACCATTACGGCATCACCCAGGTCGTTGCCGATCCCGACAGCCCGGCCTTCAAGATGGCGGAAACCGTGCGTGGCGAGTGGGTCATCCGCATCGACGGCCTCGTCAAGGCCCGCACCGAAGACACCGTCAACAAGGCCATGGCAACAGGCGAGATCGAGCTCTACGCGCAGGAGATCGAAGTTCTCTCCGCCGCCAAGGAACTGCCGCTGCCGGTCTTCGGCGAGCCGGATTATCCGGAAGACGTCCGCTTGAAGTATCGCTTCCTCGATCTTCGCCGCGAAACGCTGCACAAGAACATCGTCAGGCGCACCCAGGTGATCTCCGCCATGCGCCGCGAAATGGGCAATGTCGGCTTCACCGAATATACGACGCCGATCCTGACGGCCTCCTCGCCGGAAGGCGCGCGCGACTTCCTCGTGCCCTCCCGCATCCATCCCGGCACCTTCTATGCGCTGCCGCAGGCGCCGCAGCAGTACAAGCAGCTGCTGATGGTTGCAGGCTTCGACCGCTACTTCCAGATCGCGCCCTGCTTCCGCGACGAAGACCCGCGCGCCGATCGCCTGCCGGGTGAATTCTACCAGCTCGACCTCGAAATGAGCTTCGTCACCCAGGAAGACGTCTGGGACACGATGGGTCCGCTGATGACCGGCATTTTCGAAGAGTTCGCGGAAGGCAAGCCGGTCACCAAGGAATGGCCGCGCATCCCCTACGACGAGGCGATCCGTAAATATGGTTCGGACAAGCCGGACCTGCGCAACCCCATCGTCATGGAAGCGGTCACCGAACATTTCGCCGGCTCCGGCTTCAAGGTTTTCGCAGGCATGATCGCCTCCAACCCGAAGGTCGAGATCTGGGCTATTCCGGCCAAGACCGGCGGTTCCAGAGCGTTCTGCGATCGCATGAATGCCTGGGCGCAGTCGACCGGTCAGCCTGGCCTCGGCTACATCTTCTGGCGCAAGGAAGGTGACAAGCTCGAGGGCGCCGGCCCGCTTGCAAAGAACATCGGCGAGGAGCGCACCGACGCGATCCGTACCCAGCTCGGCCTCGATGACGGTGACGCCTGCTTCTTCGTTGCCGGCGATCCGGCGAAGTTCTACAAGTTTGCCGGTGAAGCCCGCACCAAGGCCGGCGAAGAGTTGAACCTTGTCGATCGCGAGCGTTTCGAACTCTGCTGGATCGTCGACTTCCCGTTCTTCGAATGGAGCGAGGAAGAAAAGAAGGTCGATTTCGCGCACAACCCGTTCTCGATGCCGCAGGGCGGCCTCGATGCGCTGCAGAACCAGGATCCGCTGACGATCAAGGCGTTCCAGTATGACGCCGTCTGCAACGGTTTCGAAATCGCCTCGGGCTCGATCCGTAACCAGTCGCCGGAAACCATGGTCGCCGCCTTCGAGAAGGTCGGCCTCAGCCAGCAGGATGTCGAAGACCGTTTCGGCGGCCTCTACCGCGCCTTCCAGTACGGCGCGCCGCCGCATGGCGGTGCTGCCTTCGGTATCGACCGTATCGTTATGCTGCTCGTCGGCGCGAAGAACCTGCGCGAAATCTCGCTGTTCCCGATGAACCAGCAGGCCCAGGACCTGCTGATGGGCGCGCCGAGCCCGGCAACGCCGACGCAACTGCGTGAGCTCTCTATCCGGCCGATCCCGCCGGTCAAGAAGGACTGAGATCGTCTGCTCCCGAATGCAAAAGCCCGGCAAATCGCCGGGCTTTTCGTTTGGTTCGGTCGCTCACAATGCCGCGTAGATCGCCTCGCGAAGATCGACTGTGAACTTGCCCCACATGCCCTCCAGCGTGGTGTTGGTCAGCGCAACGACGGTCAGCCCGTTGACGGGGTCGATGAACCAGCTATGGCCGTAGACGCCGCCCCATTTCAGCGTGCCCTTGGGGAAGGGGACGCCTGCCTCGGCCGGATTGGTGATAACAGACCAGCCGAAGCCAAAGCCGGAGCCGGGTTCATGCTGCTGGCGGCGCCCGCCGGCCTGGTCCGTCATCATCATCTGTACGGTTTCGGTCGAGAGCAGCGGTCCGCCACCCCTACGGATGGTTTCGAGTACGGCGAGCACGTCACCCGCCGTTCCCGCCATGCCGGCGCCGCCGGAATGATAGGAGGCGGGGTCGAAGATGCGGTTCGGCGCGAAGCGGATGGGACCCATCAGCGACATCACCACCGCATTCTCGCCCATCAGCCCGGGTTCCGGTGAAGCGTTCATATAGGCCGCTGCCAGCCGGCTGCGGTCGCGAACCGAAAACGCGGTATCGGCAAGGCCAAGCGGTTTGGTCACCAGTTCAGCGACGGCATCGCCCAACGGCACTCCCGTTTCCGCCTCGATGATGCCGCCCAGAACATCCATGGCGACGGAATATTGCCAGTCGCTGCCCGGCGCAAAGCGCAGCGGCACGCTGGCGATCCGCCGCAGGTTCTCGGCCAGCGGCAGTCCCGGTTCGGCAAGGCCGTCGGAAACGCCGGCGCTGATATAGGAACCGCCGTCCTCTTCGGAGAAGCTGTAGCCGAGGCCGGACGTATGGGTCAGCAGGTGGCGGATGCGGATGATCGCCTCTCCGCCGTCAGGCAGCCTCGGACGGAAATCCGGCAGCCATCTTGTCACGGCGTCGTCGAGCCCGATTCTTGCCTGCTCGACGAGCCGCATCGCGGCGATGGTGACGATCGGCTTGGTGATCGAGGCAAGCCTGAAGATGGTGTCCTCGCGCATCGGCAGACCGCTTTCGCGGTCGGCAAGGCCGGCGGCGCGGTGATGGACGATCTCTCCGTCGCGGGCAACGAGTACCACCGTCCCCACAAGCCGTTTGTCGTCGAGCGCGCTTGTGATTGCCGCATCAACCGCTGCGGCAAGGGATGAATTCCTGTCGGCGTCTGCCATTTCGAGGGGAAGACTCATCAGATTAAACCTTCTATAATCACAATGACCGTTCCTGAATATAGAAAGCCGTTTTGAATTTCTAGAGTGATCATTGTGAAAAATAGCACTGACATGAATAATCCTGCCACCCGCCGCCGCGGCCGTCCGCCGGCCTTCGACCGCGAGACTGTGCTGTCGGCGGCGCGCGAGACCTTCTGGGCGCATGGATATGAGGGCGCCTCGATCGCGGATCTCACTGCCGCTATGGGCATCACGCCGCAAAGCCTCTATGCCGCCTTCAACTCGAAGGCCGATCTCTATCGCGCCGCGCTCGAGCAATACCGAACGCTGGGCTCCGACACGTTTTCCGCGCTCGGCGATCCTATCGACACCGTCTCCGCCTTCGAGCGCATATTGCGGGGCTCGGCCGAGATTTTCTCGGCTCCGGAGCATCCTAAAGGCTGCATGATTTCGACGGCTGTGCTGAACTGCGCCAGCGAGAACGACGTGATCGCCGACCATGTTGCGGCGATGCGTCGTAGATCGCTGGACGCTTTCACGGCAAGGATCGAGCGTGGCATCCGCGAGGGTGATATCAAGGCCGGAACGAACCCTCGCGCACTCGCACGGTTCCTCGGTGCCATCATCCAGGGCATGTCGGTGCAGGCGAGGGACGCGGCATCTCTTGAAGAATTGCTTGATATCGCAAGCTTCGCCATTTCTGAAGTCGCCCGCCACCGCGCCTGAAAACGAAAAGGCCCGGCAGTCCGTGAACTGCCCCCGAAAGTTGGACGTCAACCTTTGGGGGGCAGTTCACTGCTGCCGGGCCTTTCATCGCAAGATCGAAGCGATCAGTCGTTGGCGGTAACCTTGACGCCGAGCACTTGCGGCAGCGTGTTCGGAGCGCCCATGGCGGCGCCCACGATCGTCGGGAACGGCACCGGCTTTTCGGGAGCGGCCTTGACGGTCAGGCTCTTCGGATCGTCGAGGAAGGTGTTGACGGCAGCTGAAACGGCATTCTGCAGTTCCGGGATATTGAGCTGCGCCAGCATGATCGGCGTCATGGCCTTCAGCGAATCCGCCATCTGCTTGCCCGACATGTTCTGCTGTGAACCGGCATAATCCAGCGCACGCTTGGTGATCGAGGCATCTTCGAAGCGCACCTGCGCCGCCTCGAAGGACAACTGCTGCATCAGGCCGAGCATGGCAAGACCGAGCGCCTGCTGCGATTCTTCCTTGTTCGCACTGGCTTCGGATTGCTTCATCGCATCCTGCAGCGACTTCACGAAGGCCATCGTATAGCCCGAGATCTTGAAGCCAAGGTTCAGCTTGCCGATGTTGGTGAAGTCGAAGGCAAATTCCGAAATGTCGATCGTGCCGGGGGCAAGTTCCCAGGCGCCCTTCATGGTGATGTCGCCCTGGATGTGCTGCAGGGCAAGCTTCTCGATCGCGTCTTTGCTCTGCGGATCCTCGGCTTTGCTGAGATCGGCCTTCATGCTTTTGAAGGCGCCGTCGAAATCGAAGCCGGATTCGTCTTCGCGCAGTGTCAGGTTGACGTCGCTTTGCAGCAGCGAGAACATTTCCGCGCCGTCCTTGACCACCTTCAGCGGGCCGGTATGGGCGGTTTCGTAGAGCATCATGGTATCGAGCGTGTCGCCGCCCGCCGTTGCCGGGATCGAGATGCCGCCGAGCGTCAGCTCCTGCGCCGTTACCGTGACGCCGTCTTTCGTGGTGTTGATATCGGGGAAGGAGGCCTCTTCGATGTAATAGCCGCCATCCTCGTCTTCCTCGACGCCGGAAAGGGTGACTTCGCCGACGGCCAGGCTTTCGCCGCCGGCCGACTTGACGCTGACATTCTTCAGCGTCGCGGTCGTGCCGTTGATATCGACGGCGTCAGCCGAAATCGTTCCGCCCTGTACGGCATAGGCGGCGTTGAGCTTCTTCAGCAGATCGGCGCCGTCGAGGGCGAAAGCCGAACCGGCGAGCGAGAAAAAGGCGGCGCCCGACAGCATCAGCCGCGTTGTCCGGGAAAAGTTCATGGGGTGATTCCTCTGGTGGCGTGGTGGCGGTTGGAAATCTGCAGTTACGCTACTACGGATTGGGCCCGCTTTATATTTGCGGATCTCTAAATTTCTGTTGAGAGGAACGGCAAACGAAGTCCAAATTGCGGCGGAACGTTTGTCTCATCCTTTGATGTCAGTCCCAAGACTTCATCCACAGCCGTAATGGCCCGGATTCCTTGCCCACCGGCCGCTTCTGAGCTAGTCAGAACCTATGGGACAAGAGATTTTGCCGCCTTCAGGCGGAGACGACGATCACATCCAACCGGTCGACCTCAAGGCGGCGCTCGAGCAGCGCTACCTTGCCTATGCGCTGTCGACCATTATGCACCGCGCCCTGCCTGACGTTCGCGACGGGCTGAAGCCCGTTCACCGCCGCATCGTCTATGCGATGAACGAGATGGGGCTGAGGCCGAACTCGGCCTTCAGAAAATGCGCCAAGATCGTCGGCGAGGTGATGGGTAACTACCATCCGCACGGCGACCAGTCGATCTACGACGCGCTTGCCCGTCTCGCCCAGGATTTCTCGCAGCGCTACACGCTGGTTAACGGCCAGGGCAATTTCGGCAATATCGACGGCGACAGCCCCGCCGCCATGCGTTACACCGAATCGAAGATGACGGCGGTCTCCGAGCTGCTGCTTGAAGGCATCGATCAGGATGCCGTCGATTTCCGCGACACTTACGACGAATCGAATTCCGAGCCGGTCGTCCTTCCCGGCGCCTTCCCGAACCTGCTCGCCAACGGCTCCTCCGGCATCGCCGTCGGCATGGCGACCTCGATCCCGTCGCACAATGCCCATGAGCTTTGCGATGCTGCCCTGCATCTGATCAAGCATCCCGATGCGACCGTCGAAAAGCTCGTCGAATTTATTCCCGGCCCGGATTTCCCCACAGGCGGCATCATCATCGATAGCCGCGACAGCATTATCGAGAGCTACCGCACCGGCCGCGGCGGTTTCCGCGTGYGGGCGAAATGGCAGACGGAAGATCTCGGCCGTGGCGGCTACCAGATCGTCATCACCGAAATTCCCTTCCAGGTGCAGAAATCGCGGCTGATCGAGAAGATCGCTGAGCTGCTGATCGCCCGCAAGCTGCCGCTGCTGGAAGATATCCGCGACGAATCGGCCGAGGACATTCGTGTCGTGCTGGTGCCGAAGACCCGCAGCGTCGATCCGACGATCCTGATGGAATCGATGTTCAAGCTGACGGAGCTCGAAAGCCGCTTCCCGCTCAACATGAACGTGCTGTCCATGGGCCGCATCCCGCGGGTCATGGCGCTGAACGAGGTCCTGAGGGAGTGGCTGGACCACCGCCGCGAAGTTCTGCAGCGCCGCTCGCGCTTCCGACTGGCAGCGATCGACAGGCGCCTCGAAATCCTCAGCGGCCTTCTGGTCGCCTACCTCAACATCGATGAGGTCATCCGCATCATCCGCGAGGAGGACGAGCCGAAGCCGGTCATGATGGCGCGCTGGGATCTCACCGACAATCAGGTCGAGGCGATCCTCAATATGCGGTTGCGCGCCTTGCGCAAGCTGGAAGAGTTCGAGATCCGCAAGGAATTCGACGAACTCACCAAGGAAAAGGGCGAGATCGAGGCGTTGCTTTCCTCCGACGACAAGCAATGGCAGACGGTCGCCTGGGAAATCGGTGAGGTGAAGAAGAAATTCGCCAAGGCAACGGAGGTCGGCCGCCGCCGCACCCAGTTTGCCGACGCGCCCGAGACTGACGAGGAAGCAATCCAGCAGGCGATGATCGAGAAGGAACCGATCACCGTCGTCATTTCCGAAAAGGGCTGGATCCGCGCATTGAAGGGCCATATCGCCGATACGGCAACGCTGACCTTCAAGGAAGGTGACGGCTTGAAGATCGCCTTCCCGGCGCAGACGACGGACAAGATCCTGATCGTCACGACAGGCGGCAAGGCCTTCACGCTCGGCGGCGACAAGCTGCCGGGCGGCCGCGGTCATGGCGAGCCGCTACGCATCATCGTCGATATGGATAACGACCAGGCGGTGCTGACCGCTTTTGTCCATGATCCCTCGCGCAAGCAGCTGATCGTCTCGACCGCCGGCAACGGCTTCGTCGTGCCTGAAGCCGAACTGGTCGCCAATACGCGCAAGGGCAAGCAGATCATGAACGTCGGGCTGCCCGAGGAAACGCAGCTGCTCGTGCCCGTCAGCGGCGACCATGTCGCCGTCGTCGGCGAAAACCGCAAGCTGCTGGTATTCCCGCTGGCGCAGGTGCCGGAAATGTCGCGCGGCAAGGGCGTGCGTCTGCAGCGTTACAAGGATGGCGGCATTTCCGACGTCCGTTGCTTCGCGATATCAGACGGCCTCGTCTGGGAAGACAGCGCCGGCCGCACCTTCACGAAGAACAAGGATGAACTTGCCGAATGGCTGGCCGACCGCGCCACCGCCGGCCGCACCGTGCCGAAGGGCTTCCCGCGCAGCGGTAAATTCGCCGGCTGAGGCACGAGAGCACCGCGCGTCTTTTCAGACGCGCAAAGAACGCTGTAAAACTTAGATGCAGTAAATTCCGCGCCCGAGTCTTGGCGGGCGCGACAATTCCTCTATTTCAATCCTGTTAGCAAAAATATGAGCAGGCCGGCTCCGGAGGCGGACGGAATGGCCGCAGGCCGCGCACGGGAGGAGTGTGCGCGCCATTACCGGAGGAAAATAGATGCCCGCCAGCACCATCAAACTGCATGTCAGCCACACCTACAGGGTGCCGCCCGCCGTTGTCTACGACGCCTGGCTTAACCCCGAAATCGCCCGCCGCTTCCTGTTTGCGACCGATGACGGTCACGTCATCCGCGCCGATATCGATCCGCATGTCGGCGGCCGTTTCTTCGTCGTCGACCGCCGCCCGACCGGCGACGCCTTCCACCAGGGTGTCTTCCTGGAACTGAAGCGCCCGCAGCGCATGGTCTTCAGCTTTTCCGTCGAGGAACACGACCACAATTGCGACCGTGTCGAAATCAACATCGAGCCTCTTGGCGGGGGCAGTCGTCTGACGCTGACCCACGAAATGTGCGCCGAATGGGCCGAACACGAGGAAAAGACCCGGCAAGGCTGGGCGCATGTGGTCGAAGGGCTTGGCAGGGAACTGGAGCAGCAGCAGTTCAAGGCGACGGGTTGAGCGGTATGCTGAAATCTCGAAGGAAGCGGGTCGCACCTTCCTCGTCGATCTCGCCTGCGGCTACCTCTAGTACAAATGCAATGACCTGCGCGTTGTCGGCATTGATGACATAGCGGTTGATGTAGAGAAACGTAAACGCCGCGAGATAGCCGGTACGCTTGTTTCCATCCGCGAATGGGTGGTTTCTAACAATGGCATAGAGATAGGCTGCGGCGAGTACGAAGATGTCGGTCTCGCCGTATGCAGCCTTGTTAAGCGGGCGCGCTAAGGTTTCTAATGCATTGGCATCCCGCAGGCCAGGCAGACCGCCATGCTCGCCGATTTGCTCATCGTGCATATTTTCAATCGCTTGGCGGCTCAGCCACTGAAGCCGTATCATTTCGCGAGTTCGCGGAGTGCCACCTGGTTTTATCCTCTGTGATAACGGCGTTATAACATGAGGCCGAGCAGGCGAGAACGTCCTAGCCTGCCATTTGAACGATGCTTTTCCTCCGCACCATCCAGACGGAATGGGCTGCGATCGCCGCCACCAGGATGCCGCCCCCGACCAGTGTCATCGTCGTCGGCGTTTCGGCAAAGATCAGCCAGACCCAGATCGGTGCGAGCACGGTTTCGAGCAGGTAGAACATGCCGACCTCAGGTGCGGAGAGGTAACGCGGCCCGGTCGCCAGGCACCAGAGGGCAAGCGGCATCATCACCGCACCGTTGAAGAGGATCCAGGCGGGATGCTCGATCGAAAAACCGCCGGCTGGCATGACCGAGATCAGGCCGACCGCCGCCGGCAGCACCGTCGAAAGCAGGGAGACGAAGCCCATCTCCCGGCGCGAGGCGCGGCTGATGGTGATGGCGGCGGCAATGATGAAGGCGGTCAGCAGCGCCATGCTGTCGCCGAAGAGATGGCCGCTCGAAAGCCCGTCCTGGACGATCAGGCCGACGCCGACGATCATCGCCGCCATGGCGATCAGCGTAGCTAGCGCCGGCCGCTCCTTGAGGAAAATCCAGGAAAGCAGGGCGGCGAACATCGGATTGAAGGCGACGATGAAAACGACATTGGCCGTCGAGGTATTGAAAACGGCAAGAAGGAAGACCACCGTCGTCAGCCCGTAGAGCAGGCCGGTGACGAGGCCCGGCCACCCCGGCACGAGCACTGGCCACCGCCCGTTGGCGATCCTGAGCACTGTGGCGACCAGAAGCGTCACGCCAAGGGTCGCGATGCTTCTCGCGGCAAGGATCGACCACAGCTCGCCGTCGGCGAGCCGCATGAGCGGGATATCCACGGAAAGCGCCAGCCCGCCGATCGCCGTCAGCAGCAGGCCCTTCCGATGGTCGGAAAGAGCGGTGGGGAACATTCAGTCGTGGGTGCTCTCGGGCATGGACGAGGGATCGAAGCGTTCCCAGCCGCGCGGGGTCAGATGCTCCTGCGGCTGGAAGCGCGTCTTGTAGTCCATTTTCCGCGACCCTTGAACCCAGTAGCCGAGATAGACATGCGGCAGTCCCAGCGCTTTTGTGCGCCTGACATGGTCGAGAATCATGAAAGTGCCGAGCGAACGCCGTTCAAGCGCCGGATTGAAATAGGAATAGACCATCGACAGCCCGTCGCTCATCGTGTCGGTGAGGGCGGCAGCCAGCAACTCGCCCTTTGGCCGCTGCTCCAGTCCGGAGCCTTCCTCGCGCCGGCGATATTCGATGATTCTCGTATTCACATGCGTGTCTTCCACCATGATTGCGTAGTCGAGCACGGTCATGTCGGACATGCCGCCCTGCTGGTGGCGAAAATCGAGATAGCGTCGGAAGAGCGAATATTGTTCGCTGGAAGGTTGGGCTGCGAATTCGGTGGCGATGACGTCGGAATTGGCGCCAAGCACCCGCTTCATCGATTTCGTCGGCTCGAACTCCTGGGCGAGAATTCTCACGGAAACGCAGGCGCGACAGGATTCGCAGGCCGGGCGATAAGCGATGTTCTGCGAGCGGCGGAAACCGCCCTGCGTCAGGATGTCGTTCATCTCGGCGGCACGCGGGCCGACCAGATGGGTGAACACCTTTCGCTCCATCTCATGCGGCAGGTACGGACACGCAGCCGGGGCCGTCAGATAAAACTGCGGTGATGGCGTCGTCTGCGTATTCATTTGTCGCGGAAATTTCCTTGTCGAGACCGTGCCGTTTCCTGACAGCATGACCTAAGAATAAAAAACGTCAACAGCGGGGCGCCTTTCGCCCTTCATATCAGTCTTCTAATTATAGATATGGAGCGCCGGCGCCTGCCGGCAAAGGGAAGGCGGAGACTTTATTTCGTCTCCGCCCCGGGGATTGCAGTTAGGGATCAGCCGAGATCTCAGGCCGTGCGCACCGTCGCCGTAC